>JAYVMK010000371.1:0-14373 GCA_043758995.1 Lichenibacterium sp.
TGCGTCGTATCATGCGCCTACACAAGGGAACGCTGGACGTGGCTGTCGCCCCACGGCACCGGACCACGATGCGCCTCGATTTCACCGGCACCCCAAGTCTGGACGCTTCTCCGGAGGGCGTTCCTCCCGTGCCGGTTCTCGCCTGACAGCGTTTCGACAGCGCTTCCGGATACAGCATCAGCACCAGGGATGCCCTTACGCTTGGCGATCGCTGGCGCCTTGGCGGAGGGGGCCACGTCGACCTTGGTGCCACCTTTGGACGAGTGCGTCCGGCGCTGGCCGCCTGGGGCCGGTGCATTCGCGGATCACAAGCCATCGCGTCTGCAGTGATGCCCGACGGACCTCTTGTAAGATCGGAGATGTGTCTGATGTCGTTCGCCTTGGATCGGTACCGATCGTCCTGCTTCGCCTGTTGCTTGGGACTGCTGATGACTGCGTCGTGGGATCCAGCCCACGCTGCTTCCCTCAAGGCCGTGATGAAGGAAATGGCCGGGACGACAAAGCTGGCCAAGGGTGCGGCGGCATCCGGCGACGTCGCCCAGGCCGAAGCGGTCCTCGGCAGGTACGCCGCGGAGGCGAAAGCAGCAGGGGCCTCGATCGTTGGCGGCGACGCCAAGGCGCAAGATCTGAGGGGACGGTTCTCCACCCTCGCGGCCACTGCGGAGGGCGCCCAGCCTACCCATTTCAAGACCGCCTTCGGCGCGATCGTCGATCAGTGCCGCTCCTGCCATTCGGCTTACAAATGAGCGGTGGTGACCGGCGTTCCGACCCGTCGTGGGAACTTCCCGAGGCTGGGGACGACGACACGACCCTGGCGTGGGACCTGCCCACGCGCCTCTTCAAATGGACCCTCGTCGCGCTGGTCGTAACGGCTTGGGTCTCCAGCGGCTTCGATGATCCGGAGATGAAGGTCCACAAGGTGGCAGGATATGGCATCCTGGTACTGCTGGTGTTCCGGCTCATCTGGGGCTTCGTCGGCGGGTCGACCGCCCGCCTTGCCTCCTTCGTCAAAGGCCCGCGGGCGATAGCGGCCCACATGCGCGCGCTGAAAGCCGGTCGGGCGGGGACCTACCTCGGGCACAATCCCGCCGGTGGCTTCGTGATCTTGATGATCCTCGCTGCCTGTTCGGTCCAGGTTGGGCTAGGCCTGATGGCGAGCGACGGTGTGATGGCGGCCGGGCCTTTCGCGGATCGCGTCGGAGATGGGTGGGCCTCCCTGGCGGGTACGCTACACGGCTACTGGTTCTATGCCCTTCTCAGCCTCGCCATCGTTCACATCCTCGCCAACCTCTATTACGAGTTCATCAGGGGTGAGAGGCTCGTCACAGCCATGGTAACGGGCCGAAAAGCCCGCGCCGCATTCGTCGACGCGCTTTACCTAGTCCGCGCGCCGGCCAGTCTGGCCTTCTGGGCACTGGTTCTCTCCGTTGCAATCGTTTTCGGTCTCATCGCCCTGTCCGGCGGCGGGCTCGCTACGCCGTCCTGAAATAGCCAAGGTGCTGCAGGGCAACGAGGTGGGGTCGCGGTCCAGCCGATCAGGATTCGTCAGGCCGGCATCCGGTCTCTGATTGCTAATCAGGTGGTCTATGTTTGGCGCGAACAAATCAAATTGGTTTGAGGGCGACCCTGCCGGGCAGTTTGGCGCCCTGTGAGGCCGTGGGACGTGGACATTCGGCGAAGCGGATCTCTACGACTAAGCCGTGAGGAGCTACCGGACAGCTTGAGTTCAGCGTCGTGAAGCTCGGCAATGGCTGTTACGAGCGCCAGGCCAAGACCTGCGCCAGGGGTAGTGCGACTCGCGTTCGCCCAAGTAAGACTATTCACCTTCAGCCAGGACCGTGCCCGCCCACTGACATAAAGGCTGTCGGCGCGCTTCGACATGATCCCCTCAAGGCCATGCTGGTCGGCGGCCTGGTAAAACATCGGGCCCTCGCCGACATGCTCGCCGCTGAAAGCAATGCGGGTCGTGGCGTCGGCGCCGATGAGGTCTCGCAGCCGGTGGCGGAGATCGACCAGCGGCTCGGCGCGGAAGTCCCGGTCTTCGAGCATCAGTAGGTCGAAGGCGAACAGCACGAGCCGCTCCGGCGTACTCCTGATCGCCGAGCGAAGGGCCTTGAAGTCGGTGACCTCCGCCGCGCTCTGCACGCAAATCTCGCCATCGATGATCGCCGACCGGCAGCGCAGCGCCTGCGCGGCGGCGACGACGAGCCCGTATTTCTCCGTGCAGTCGTGGCCGTTCCGCCTGAAGGCCTGCGCGACCTTGCGAGCGAGGGCGAGCTGCGTCCGGTAGCCGTCGTATTTGATCTCGTGGATCCACTCGCCACCGTCAGGCGCGACGTCGACCAGCGTCGGCAGCATGGGCGCGATGAAACCGGCGGGCAGGGTCGATCGAGGCATGAGCGAGGGTTTGATGAGGACCCAGGCTGACCGATGCGCCTCAAGGAACGGTGAAGGGCGAGTCGCTCATCCCGCCACCGCCACCGGCTCCACGATCGTCGGATCATCGTCGCCGTGACCGGTGCAGTTGGCCCGGCTCGAGACGCCAGCATTGAGTTCATCCCCGAGACGCCGGCGGGACTGGTGTAAGGCAGCGGAAGCTTGAGGCATGAGGTACTGCCAAGCAAATCGCTAAGCGGCCTGGCTTCGGCTTGCGTGTCGCTTTTGGCGCAGCCTATCATTGCACTTCGGTCGTGTGAGCGGCCCGTGGCGTCGGCGGGAGCGAGCGATGGACGTCGAAGCACTGCAGGTGGTGGCCTCCCGGCTTGGTGAGGCCGCTGTTGACCCCAGCCTAGGCCTAGTCTCCTGCAGCGTATCGCGGAGAGCGTGGGCGCTTTCGGCGCCGTTTTGCTTCAAGCGGGCGTGCCGACAGAAGACGTCCTTTGGAGTCCTCATTGGCGCGCATGCGTGACGCCTACTACAGTGGAGGGTGGAACACGCGCGACCTGCGGGCGATCCGGAGCGTCGCTGCCGTTCGTCGCGGGCTCACGGTCCTCGTAGATGAGGACGTGGCCTCCCGCGACGAGGTTGCACACGATGCATATTACACTAGCTTTCTGGCCTCACAGGGGCTCGCTACATTCGCGGCAGTCACGTTTCGGTCGTCCCCATCCGAGGTCCACGGCTTGGTCCTGCAACGCACCCCATCGCAGGGCGCTTTCGACGAGCGTGAAAAGCGGGGTTTGGCGCTCCTGGCCCCGCAACTGACGGCGACCGCGGAGCTGTCCCGCATGCTAGGAGAGTCCTCGCTTCGGACCAGCCTAGCTATCCTCGGCAGCCCGCCACGGGCCGCCCTAGCGCTCGACGCGGCAGCGAACATTATCGGGGCGAACGCCGCCGCAAAGACTTTATTCGACGGGGACTTCGGCATGAGGCGGGGAACCCTCGCCATCCGAGACGAGAGGGCAGCGGCCGAGGTGAGGAGGGCGTGCTCGGAGGCGCGAACGTCGTGGCCGCGGCCACCCAGTCGCCGCCGGCCTCGCTCAGCGGCACGGACCGCGTCTGGCCGATATGTCATCGCTTAAAGTACTGATAGGCTTCAGAGTGAGATTAATAGCCTCTTAGTGCCGGTCGATCACACTGAAAGAGCAACCTGACAACGCGGAAACCGCACTGATGCTGGCCGAGATACAAGTCGACGTACTTCGCGAACAGGCGCGCCTCTGCGCCCTCGACCGCTACGACGTGCTCGACACCCCAGCTGAGGAAGCCTTCGACCGCATCACCCGCTTGGTCCGCCGCATCTTCGACGTGCCAGTCTCAGCCATCACGCTCATCGACGGCCACCGGCAGTGGTTCAAGTCGCGCCAAGGCCTTGACGTCACTGAGACCGACCTTCCTCCTTCGCTGTGCCATAGCGTTGTGAGACAAGGTGCTCCGCTCATCGTCGAGAATGCCGCCGAGGATGGCCGCGTTCGAACCAACCCCTGCGTGACGGCTGAGGGCGGCATTCGGTTCTACGCCGGCATCCCGCTGCGCACCCCAGACGGTCACGACCTCGGCGCGTTGTGTGCGGCCGATACCAAGCCGCGCAGCTTTGGCCCGAGGGAGACAGAGATATTGTCGGATCTCGCCCGTATCGTCATGAGCGAACTCGAATTGCGTGCGCTTGTCACAACCGACGCACTTACAGGAGCCCGGTCGCGGCGAGCCTTCCGCGATGAAGCCGGCCGTGCGCTAGCGCTGGCGCAGCGTCACCACCATGACCTGAGTTGCCTGATGCTCGACGTGGATCATTTCAAGCGCATCAATGACGCCTACGGGCACGCTGCGGGTGATCGCGTGTTGGTCGAGATTGTTGCGACCTGTCGCGCGAACATGCGTGTTTCGGACATGATCGGGCGTCTGGGAGGCGAAGAGTTTGCAATTCTACTCCAGCAAACTGGTCTGTCGGCGGCACTCGACGTAGCCGAGAAGTTGCGCGCGGCGATTGCGCGGTTGCACGTTTCAACCGGGCAAGAGACCGTAAACGTCACCGCCAGTTTTGGAGTCAGTGCCTTTGACCGATCAGTGGGTGACCTCGACACCCTTCTGCAAAGATCGGATGCGGCGCTTTATGACTCCAAAGCTGATGGCCGCAACCGATGCAACCTTTGGAAGGCGCCCCTCGAAGCACTGCCGCCGCCGGACCTGCGCCCGCGCGTGCTCAAAGCGGGTCGCATTGCCTTCAACGGCGGGCATTCGACGATCGACTGCACGGTCCGCAGCTTATCTGAGATTGGTGCCGGGCTCGATGTCGTCAGCACGGCCGCCGTCCCGGACGAATTCAAGCTGCATATTATGGCTGATGACCTTTATCGCGGGTGCAGCGTCACAGGTCGCAGCGATCGGCACATCGAGGTTGCTTTCGCCTGAACAGTGACGGCCCCCTGCCGGCCATCTCCGATCATTGCTCGTCTCGGAGGCTTGGCGCCATGCTTTGGGCCAGCCGCGACCGGCGACGAGGTTCTATCCGTCACAATTATCGTGTCGGGAGCCAGCGCCTGGATGGAGCAGTACCACGACCGAATGCCGGTGCTCCTCGGCGCCGAAGACTTCCACGGATGGCTCGAGAGCTCACTCGGCCCGGAGGCGCTGAAGCCTGCCGCCGAGAGCGCGCTATAGGAGTGGATCGTGTACAGCCGCGTAAACCGCAAGGGTGTGGGCGACGATGATCCGACGATCGTGGAGCCGGTCGTGGCGAAAAAGTCGCACAAGGGAACGCAGATTAAAAGAACGTTTTTCAGGAACGGTGCTATCGAGGGAAGGACGTTCGCCACAGTCGCGTGTCAGCCTCGTTCCCGAAAACGAACGGACCCTGTTGGCGAATGTGGGAGAGCTTTTGAATCCTATTGAGGCGGTTAGGGATTCCGTGGCGGGAGGATCGCCGCCATGTCGCCGCCACGCAAGACTTCAAGGGTCGTCGTACCCGCGCAGACCGCACAGGTCGCCCACGCGGCGTTTCCGGGCGGAACGCCATACATCGTCTTGCGGACCAGATCGGTGCGGTGTTCGCCGAGGACGATTTCGCCGACCTCTACCCGGTGCGAGGCCAACCGGGTTACCCCGCATGGCGCCTGGCTCTGGTGATCCTCATGTAGTTCCGTGAGGGTCTGAGCGACCGCCAGGCCGCCGAGGCCGTGCGGGCGCGGATCGACTGGAAGTACCTGCTCGCCCTCGACCTTACCGATCCCGGCTTCGATTACACGGTTGCTCGAGCATGATGCCGAGGGCCGGCTGCTCGGCCGCGTGTTGGATGCCGCCCGTTCGGCCGGCTTGCTCAAGGAACGCGGCCGGCAAAGGACCGATTCGACCCATGTCCTCGGCGCCTTGCGGGTTCTCAACCGCCTGGAACTTGTGGGCGAGACGCTGCGCGCCGCCCTGAACGCGATCGCGACGGTCGAGCCGGATTGGCTGCGAGCAGTCGCGCCGGGTGACTGGTACAAACGCTACGGCCGTCGGATCGAGGACATACGCCTGCCCGATACCGAGCCCAAGCGCGATGCTTATGCGAGACAGATCGGTGCTGACGGTTTCCGGTTGCTCGATGCCGTGGAGGGGCCTGATGCACCTGCCAGCCTGGGCGACTTGCCGGCCCGTCGATCTTGCGGCGGGTGTGGGCGCGGCACTTCGCGCGCCAGCAGCCTTCGTCGTAGGGGCCAGACGGATCGGGCCAGGAGGTGCGGCTCCGCGAGCTCCGCGGTCGCGGCCCCGGTGACGACCGGGTTGAACCCCCTACGAACCCGAAGTGCGCTTTCGCGCCAAGAGCGGCATGCATTGGACCGGCTACATGGTTCACCTCACCGAAACATGCGGCGCGGCGCACGAGCGCCATTCACGCCGGGCTCGCGGTCAAGGGACTTCTGCCGTCCGAGCACCTTGTGGACAGCGCCTATGTGAGTGCCGGGTTGCTTGTCGAAGCGCGCGAGCGGCACGGCATCGACCTCATCGGGCCCGCTCGCCGCAGCATGGCGTGGCAACGACGTGTGGATGGCGGCTTCGATCAGGCCGACTTCGCCGTCGACTGGTCGGCTCGCCAGGTGCGCTGCCCCGAGCACAAGAGAAGCCGGCATTCGAGAGCGCGCTGCACGCGGGCCAGGGGCGCCTGCAGGCCTCCGCACGAGCCGTATCGTACCGTTCTGGTTGATCTCGACTCTGAGAGAGCAGTCGTCGGGTGAACATAGAAGGCTACAATTCCCCGATCTCCAGTTGCGGTGGGTACGGCACCGCGGCAAACTCCAGGTTCTGTTCAGCTCGAGGACACCATGTCACATGGTCGACGACGCCCATCGGCAAGGATGACGCTGGTGCTTGGCCTGCTTCTTGCCGCAGTGTCGCCGGGCTTGGCCGAGAGTCGGCTGGATCGGGGCGCCTACCTCGTCAATGTCGTCGGCGCATGCGGCAACTGCCATAGCCCCGTTGACGCGAACGGCAACCGAAGCGGGCCGGCGCTGTCCGGCGGCCCGGCCCTGCTGTCCCCAGTGTTCGAGGCGTACGCGCTCAACATCACTCCCGACCCCAAGACCGGCATCGGCACCTGGAGCGAGGACCAAATCGTGACGGCTCTCCGGGAGGGGAAGACGCCGGACGGGCAGGTGTTACGCCCGCCGATGCCGGTGCCGCTGTATCGCTCGATTTCTGATGGAGACGCCCACGCCATCGCAGCCTACCTGAAGACGCTCCCGCCGACAGAGCACGAGACGCCAGCATCCATCTATAAAGTCCCCACGCCGGTGAGCTATGGGCCGCCGGTCGGATCTGTCGCGGAACCTGCCCATGACGATCCAGTCTCCTACGGCGCGTATCTCGCCAAGCTCGGTCACTGCATGCAGTGCCACACTCCGGTCGGCGCGGACGGGAAACGGGACTTCGCCAACCGGCTCGGCGCCGGCGGCCTCTCCGTCGACATCTCGTGGGGAAGCCGCGTCGCCGCCAACATTACGCCGGATCCGGAGACTGGCATCGGCAACTGGACGGACGAGCAGGTCATCACCGCGCTGACGCACGGGGTCGACAAGACCGGATGGACGTTGTCGCCGATCATGCCATGGCCCTACTTCCAGGCCATGAAGCCTGAGGATCTGAAAGCCTTGGTGGCTTGGCTGAGGACGCTCAAGCCGGTCAGGAACGTCGTCGCCCGATGATTAAGCTCATCGGCAATGAGGAGGGCCTGTTTGGCAGGTGGGGTTGGCCCACAACATGCTGCGAGGGCATGCCTTTCCTGGACCTGGCGACCAGTGAGCATCAGCCATCCCTCGGCACGAGCCCGTGGCGAAGCATCGTCTCCCTTATTCTGGCGGGATCCGGGCTACCGCCCTCGATCAACCCTGCGATCTCGCGGAAATACGCCGGGGTGAGCACACCAGGCGTGAGGACGCAGAGACAGACCGCTGTCTCGGTGGTGCTGTTTGTGAACCCGTGGACGATCCCGCGCTCGATGAAAAGGCTCTCGCTTGGTCCAACTTCAACGGTTTGGCCATTCACTGTCCACTCCGTCGTTCCCGTCAGCCCGTAGATGGTCTCTTCCCAATCGCGGTGATGATGTGGGACGGGCATGCGGCCGCCGGGGAAAAGGTGCATCTCGAACATGGTGAGACTGCCCTTCGTCTCCTCCGGCGTTTGCAAGAAGCGCAGCTCCATAGTAGCGATCTTCACAGTCTCGACCATCTTACGCTCCTCGATTGGCGCCGGCTTACCCGCGTCGTTTCGACTGCGAAGCGATCTTCCTAAGCCGCACGCCGGCACGATCATTGTTCTCGAAGACCAGCATGCCGCCGATATGATGAAGCGGGAGCTACGACTGGTGGCCGCCTTGCGTGATGACGGGCTCGCGGCCGACCTTATGAGCTTAAGGCTAGCCTAAAGGTTATCAGATCGATGCGGTTGGCTCTGCTACCGAATGTTGGCCCACTTGTGATGCCGAATTTGGCCCACCCCCGTCGGATGGCCGTGATATGTTCTTTATGGGCAACGACCTGCCGGGCACCATTGGTGTACAACGTCTGCGCAATCAGTCGAGATGTTCGATGTATATTTAATCAAGCATCGGCCCATACGACCGCCACCCATTTGCTGCCCAGGGCAGAATTTTGCAAAATCAGCTGCACAAACTTGTCGCTGATTCTGGATTGATGAAGAACCGAGGCTTTTGACACATTCCTGCTGAGCGGACGCGCCGTGACCCGTACGTCGCATCCTCATTCCTTCAGGACAAGCGCTTTTCGTGGTTTTATTCATTGACGGAGAGTCATGAATAATAGAAAAAGCTGGCATAATCGAAGAAAAAAATAAAATTAAACCAGCGCAGGCAAGCATCGTAATGCGTTTCATCGAAATCTCCCGCGATCGTGAGTCGCAATGTAAAGCTCACCTGAGCAAGGTATCAGGGCAGGGGAATGAGGCAAGGCCATACCTTGGCAGCCGTTTCAATATTAAGTCGTATAATGAAGCGCATCGCCGTGGGCCGCCAGGGGAAGGGGCGGTCTATAAGGTGATTACACTGCGCCCCGCCTCACGATCCCCTCGGCCTCGGTAAGGGCTTGTCCTAGGAAGCGTGCCAGCGTCACAGCTCCGCACGCCTCCGCCTACCGCGGGAGGTCTGGGAGGCCCACTACGGCCGCGCGGGCGGCCGGACCATAGTCGTCGCTCGGCTCTGGTCGTGGACCTCGGGCCGCTCGGGTCGCCGATCGCTCGCAGACGTGGGGGCGACGCATCAGCGACGATCCTGACGCAGTCGTGGTCCTGCGGCGGTAAAACCGATGCCGAGTCGCTCCAGCGTTTGCCGGATAGCGACAGCGTGCTCCGATGAGGCAACAGGCTCGTGCTCATCCTCCTCAGCACGCATGATGACACGCGTGGTGATCGTGCCGACCTTCTTTGCCAATTGGCTGCGATTGAAGCCGAGCAGGATGCGCGCCTCTCGGATCTGCCGGCCGGTCAACATCAGCGCTGCACCTTCCGTCGCCCCTCGTTGGTTATCACAAAAGCCCGCCCTGGCGGGATCAGGCGCGCGTCCTGACGACCGGCGATGAGGCGCTGGCTTTCGAGGCCGACGAGGCGGGCCCGAACCTCTCCCGGCGTCATGCGACAGGCTTGGCCGATTGCGGCGGCGGTAGCCTGCGACTGACCGCAGAGGAAGGTGAGGATGGTGGCATCTGGAGACAGGCGAAGGGTGATCACGGGGTCAATCTGGTACCAGGGCGCACGAGGCGCATCGCGGTCATGGTGGGACGGTAACCGTCTCGGGATATCGAAGGAGTGAAATCCATGCCACGCCAACCCGAGGCTGTCAGCACCACGATGCTCGACCTAGTCGGACAGGCCATCGCTACAGCCGGCGACGGCGAATTTGAGGACGATCCAGCCAGGTACCGGCGCTTGGCCATCGCGGCTCTGAAGCCGCTGGGGAAGCCGACGGAGGCGATGGTCGACGCAGCCCACGAGGCGGTTTCGTTCGACGACCAATGGGCCATCAACAGTCGACGGGACTTCAGGCGAGCCGTGAAGGCGATGATCGCCCAGGCCCAGCGTGAGTGAGGCATACGAGCCCGCTGGTCTCCGTGCCTGCCTCGCCATCACTGCCGAACTGCGCGCCGCGGCCGTGGACGCGAGTTCCGACCTGTCCATGAGTGAGCGGCGGGCCCTTGCGTCTCTCGCCTCTGCGGTTGAGGCCCAGGCCGCGCACCGCGCCGGCGTCCAGATCGACTGGACATCGGCCGAGGCCGCGGTGGCTGAAGCTATGGTGGTTTTCGAAGATGCGCGCGGGCGGCCTCTTCAAGGTTGCCGACTCTCTACGCCGCTAACGGCAACTCCAATATCTGCGTCCGACCAGTCCGCAACTGGCGCGCCAGGAACGATCGACCCGGCTGCTCTCTCATGACGAAGCGGTTCACTTCGCGCACGGTGCGCGCCTGGACGACCTCGGTAAGCGGGAGCCTGCCGTGGTGGTGCAGCCATGCCGCGACCTCAGCCCAATCGTAGAGCGGGCTCTCGGACGTGATGCGCGCAATTGGCGACGGGAAGTCATGGCCCCGCTCGCCCTTGGCGTAGAGCGAGATGGCGGCGCGCCCGAGGTCGCTCCGCTTCGCGATCTCGGCGGCGCTGACCAGGTAGTCAGGCTCGACGCGCTCGACGGTGGCGCCGGCGCGCGGGACATCGCGCATCGCCGTGACCAGGGCGTGGGTGAAGGTCCGCGCTTCCCGATCGAACTCAAGCACGAAGAGGCCCTTCTGGATCGCCACCGTGGCGTCGTCGCAGCCAGCCTCGAAGAAGCGGTCAGCGAAGGCGTCGCCAAGGTCATCGAGACCAGAGGCGATGATGGTGAGGCTGTGGTTCTTCATGGCGTCACCCTCCTTCGTGACAGTCCGGACATCTGGCAACCGCGCGTCGAATGGCCTTCGCGTGGTTCCCTGTCCGCTTTTTCTTGACCAATCGGTCAAGTCGGTGGACGTGCAGGAACACTTCGCATTCGCTGTGTAAAAATGTTCTCTCTCAAGGATCAAACTGCAGCCCCCCTCGTCCGGGTCACTCGACCGACACTATTCGGTTGCGTAACGAGATTGAACGTCGTCTCGTTACGGCAACTACACCTAATTTTAGGTGATGGCGCTCAATCAAGTGCTCTTCATGCACTCCTGAACCGACTTGTGCAGGTCGTCGCCCGATAGGCTCTTGGCCATTCCGGCTTGGCGGCACGTCATCCGCTTCGCTACCTTGGGATCGACCTTGCTCATGCAGTCGATCACGGCAGACCGTATGGCCGGCCCCTTCAATCCTTGAGATTGGGCCTGGTCGTGACAGGTCTTGCGCTCACCTTGAATGCGGTCGCGGTTGGCTTGCTGTGCAGGGGTGAGAGAAGAGGTGCTTGGCGCGCTTGGTGTTGTCTGAGCCATGGCGATGCTGGTCGTCATCAGCACCGCGGCAAGAGCGATAGAAAGCTTCATAGGTCACCTGGGTGTTTCATTCGACTGCGCCCCAGAGCGCTCCCTGACTCTCCTGAATGGCTGCAGTGAGGCTAAGCTGTGTCTAAGTGTGTAGATGAACCTGTGCGCATTCAGTGATGGAGCTTCGGGCTTGCAGAGCATCGGCCTGGCCGGCATTGTGATCAGACCCGAGCCGCTGGTCCTCTCATGACCGACGACACGTTGCGCCAGTCCGCGCTGAAAGGTTCGATTGCTGCTGCCAAAGCCAATCGTGCGCGTGCTGCTCTGCCCGTTGGTCGTCCGGCCGTTTTCGTCACCCGTGACGAGCACTCATCTCATTGGGAGATCCGACGATATGGGGCGATTGCCCTGTTGCTCGGGGCAGAGCGCTTCTCAACGCCGGCCGAGGCTCGTTTCGCAGGCGAGGCGGCGCTGTCTGAAATGGTGATGCCACTGCAGGGCATCGACCCTTTACCACCAATTGAAAAGCCAACTGGCAGCAGCAAGTAAGATCAGCACGGCAACCAAAATCGTTCCCCAGCCCAAAGCCGCATCGCGCCTGCGCCAGGGCGGTGGTGTGCGGGGACCGCCGATCGTCATGGCTGCACCACTCTTCGCCGAATGGTAAAACTCTAATTACCTCTCGCCTCGGTTGATATGCGGCATGCCGTCTGGACCCTCGACGCTTTGACGTGCCGTCCCACATCTTCGACGGCGCGGCGGAACTCCGTGTCCCGCGGCCTCGCTGGTCGACTCCAACCACGTCGGCGGGGCCGCGGTCAGTTTAAGCGCAGCTCATGCTCGGCGTCGTTTCGAAGCGTTTTCTCGTCAATCTCGACGTCGTCCCGCAGGATGGTCGCAACTTCCCATCCTTCTGCTACAGCTTCGTCAGTGCGTTCTACAGCCTGTCCAGCACTCGAGGAAACACTCAGGGCATATTCGTCGGGTCGACGGAAACGGACAACGTAAGAGGGCTCGCGCGCGCCGGATCAAAGGACAGGCGGAAGCGGTCGAACGCACTTTGAAACTGAGATCGATGTGCGGACATGTAGATGCTGCTCGCCTCGATACCGGAGTCATCACTGGCTTTTAGTTACCGAAATGCGACAGCACCACGCGTTCTTACGCGACCATACGCATGGACGCATCGGCTACGGGAATCCGTGATATCCGGCGGGATATAGCGCCATTGGCGCAAGCTGGCGTGATGGCGGATGCATATGTCGTTGTGGAAAGTTTCTCTGTCGAGCAGCGTAGTTCTTGCAGGGCTAACATCCGGCACTCTAGCTGCCGACGTGCCGCCTCAGACTACGAAAGCGCCTGCATCGGTCGCAACGTGCGCCGACCCTGTCGTATTCGTGACCACCGAATGTCCCCTAACCTATTGGGGCATTACGGTTTATGGTGCCATTGATATGGGAGTTGGCTGGGAGCAGCACGGCGCGCCGCTCAACCGCGATATCATTACCGGCGTTGAAGAGCTCATACAGAAAAACAGCAATCGCTCTTTGTGGCTCGCTACACCGAACGGCTTGACTCAATCCTATATCGGTATCAAGGTTAAGGAAGAGTTCGCGCCAGATTGGTTCTTTGTTTCCGACTGGAGTTTTGGGTTCGATCCCTACACGCTGTCAGCAGCGAATGGCCCGCATTCCTACCTAGACAATAACGGCCTCCCACTCGCTCTTCAATCATCGAACGCGGATTCAAGTCGTGCCGGCCAATGGTACAACGGCACGGCTTATGCCGGAGTCAGCAATTCGACGTTCGGCACGTTGACTTTCGGTCGTCAGAACTCGCTGACTCTTGACGGTGTGATCGAATACGATCCGATGGGCGCCGCCTATGCGTTCTCAGTGATCGGCTGGTCGGGCCTCACTGCCGGTGCAGGTGACACAGAGGATGCGCGTGTCACCACGGCCGTCAAGTATCGGAATAACATCGGCTCGCTACGGGTCGCGGGATTTTCTCAGCTTGGCGGTTATGATTTCAACAACGGAGCACAGGCCGTGTATGAGGGTCAGCTTGGATACGACTTCAACTTCGGCTCCTATGGGCGGCTCTCGCTGGACAGCATCCTCACCTATGACAAGGGTGCCGTCGCTTCCTCGCCCCTCAGCCCGGCCGCTACGCTTCTCTACCCCGGCACGATCGGCGCGACGATCTCCGACGATTCAAGCCTGATGCTGCTCGGCAAGTGGGTCAACGGGCCTTTCAAGATTTCGGGCGGTTATGAGATAATTGACTTCAATAATCCCTTAGACCCACAAAAATTAAGCTTTACGGATATAGCCGGAATTCCCGTCGTCGCATCTAACATCAATAACGCTGCCTATAATAATACTCGCGTTCAGCAAGTCTTATGGACCGGCGGCCGCTACGCCTTCACTAACGCACTCGATGCTGGCGTGGCATACTACCATTACTATCAAGATAGTTATGCGAAGATTGCATGTAGAAATAATTCTTTCGGTGCCTGCGCAGGCGCGCTGGACGCGGTCTCATTCGATGTTGACTGGCAGTTTGCCAAAAAGTTCGATGCTTATGCAGGTATGCTGTTCTCAGAAGTCAGCAACGGCTTATCCAGCGGATATCTACACAACGAAAACTTTGCCCCCACGGCGGGTCTACGGTTCCGTTTCTGACCGACATGACGGATGGAAATAATCTTATCCTCGTGGGTTATTATCTCTGGCTGGTCCTATTCACCGGGGCGATGACACGGCCTGGTGAGCGCCTCGTTCGATGCCAGGCGCGTGCGGGTTCGATTGGCGCGGAACGCCGTCGGTCAATTCATCGATAGGAGTGAGGCGCTGGAGGGACGTCGCTTGGCGTGAGGGGCTCGGCCCCGTCGCTCAGATCCGGCCCCGGATCAGGGCGGGCTTGTCGCAGACTCCCGATGAGGTTGCAGATCGGGCCTTGGACGACCCTATTTTACCTTTCGTTAACGTTTAAAAGTCCGAAGCAGAACCCGAGC
>JAYVMK010000372.1:0-4113 GCA_043758995.1 Lichenibacterium sp.
CTCAAGGTCGAGCCCGACCTCCCTCCGGCAGGGCAAGGTGCCGGCGGCGTGCATCACGTGGCGCTCCGCACCCCCGACGACGGCACTTACCATGCTTGGGTCGATCGGCTGAAGGCCTTGCGCGTGCCGTCGAGCGGCCCCGTCGACCGCTACTATTTCCGCAGCCTTTACTTCCGTGACCCTGGCGGCGTGCTGTTCGAAATCGCCACCGACGGCCCGGGTTTCGCCACCGACGAGCCGATGGAGACGCTGGGCGAACGCTTGGCCTTGCCGCCCTTCCTCGAAGCGCGCCGCGCCGAGATCGAGGCGGGGCTGAAGCCTCTCGAGGCTTAGGTCGCGGTCTCGATCGATCGCGCGCCTGCCCGCCCTTCTCGACAGGAACCGTGAGGCTCCGTCGGGTCGCGGCTCGATACGACCTTTGAGTCACGAGTGGCGGGTGGCCTCGGATCCGTCGGCATAGGAGTGACGAGACCGCTGTGAGTCAGTCGCGTGCTCATGCGTCAAGGCGCCCGCTTTCCTCGCTCTGGTCTGACGCTTCAATCCCAGCGTGCCCGTTGGATCACCTGGGCAAGCCCACACGTCAGGCGGTCCAGAATGAACCGCTTGAAACGGCGTCTTTCGGCTCTGACAGCTGCCGACGTCCGACTAAGGCTCCGGGCCTCTCGCAGCCAATTCCATCAAGAGTGTCGTCGCGACGACAAGATCAACGGATCACGGGTCTCGTCTTGAGATGAAGGTCTGAAACGCTGCCGGTTCTACGCACAATTAGCTACTCCTCATAACTTGGCATCAACACTTATCGGACACCGTCGACCTCAACCTTCAGACTCGAGGTCAACGCTGACGGCGAACGAGCCTGGAAGTCGATTTCTCGCCTGAACCTTGGTGGAGCTTCAGCGACTTTGGGCACCTCATGCGAGATGATCGATCATTAACTCGAGGAATCATTTCACGCATGGTTGCCATCGGCTCGGGTTGCTTAGAATGAAAGTGAAAGGCAAGAAAGGCCCGCGCCCTTTAGAAGACGCATGGCCGAAGACGGTGCCGGAGCCGGTCTGGCCAAGTTCGCACTCGTTCGCGATGAGCACTGGCTTGTTCGATCGCCTCCAGACTGCGGCCTGGGTCTTCGACATCGACAAGTCTCAGATCGTCTGGGCGAACAAAGCCGCACTGGCGATGTGGTCGGCCGATAGTCTGGCAGCCTTGACGAGCCGCAAGATGGCGCCGGAAATGTCGCCCTCCGTCGCGCGCCGCCTGCGTCAGCACCAAGACGATTTCCTGCGCGGTGACGCCGTATTTTCGGAGTCTTGGACGATCTATCCCAACGACGTGCCGTATCATGTGAGCATATTGCACAGCGGTGTGAGGTTCCCGGACGGCCGCATGGGCATGTTCTGCGAGGCGCAGGATGAGGTCGCGCGGCAGCCCGACGCTCTTCGAAGCGTCAATGCGCTCCTCCACACCAAGCTGATGATCTCCCTGTTCACAGAGGACGGGCAGTCGCTCTATCGCAATCCAGCAGCGCGAGCGGCGATTAACGCGGATGCCAGCGACCTCCGTTCGAGATTTGTGAATGAGAGCGACTACATCACGATCTGCGAAGCTCTGAAAAACGGGGGAGAGGCGAGCCAGGTTTGCGCCATCCTGACGTCACAGGGACCTCGTTGGCACGAAGTCACGGTCGGCGGATGCTACGACCCCGTCTCCGGTACATCGACTTGGCTGATCAGCGAGGTCGATATAAGTCGCTTGAAAGAGTCGGAAGATCGGGTGCGCTACATCGCGAACCACGACTCCCTGACTCAACTGCCCAATCGCTCGACGGTCTCATCGAATTTCGCCAGATGCATCGAGGCCGCGCATCCAGGCGATAGCGGTCTCGCCCTGTTCTTCCTGGATCTCGATCAGTTCAAGGTCATCAACGACTCGCTCGGCCATTCCGTCGGCGATCGGGTGCTTGTGGGAGTTGCACAGTGGCTTGTTGCCTGCTGGGGCGACAGGAACAGCGTGATCCGTCTCGGTGGCGACGAGTTCCTCATGATCGTCGCACGAGACTCGATCGCCGATTACGAGAGCGCCGCCGACCACATTATTCGCTCGTTCAATCTGCCGATAGACATCGACGACCGGCAACTCCAAATCACTCCCAGTATCGGCATCAGCCTTTATCCTCAGCATGGGAGTGACTACGACACGCTGATGATGAATGCCGATCTCGCGATGTACGACGCGAAGGCGGCCGGCCGAAATTGTTGGCGGTTCTTCAGGCAGGAATTGAGTGATCGCGCGCGGGACCGGCTCGAGCTGGAGTCGGCGATCAAGACTGGCCTTCTTTCAGAACAGTTCGAGGTCTATTACGAACCGAGAGTGTGTGCGCGCGATTTGAAGATCGTGGGCGCTGAAGCTCTCGTCAGATGGAATCACCCGCAGCAGGGCCTGGTCCAGCCTGCGGCATTCATCCCGCTCTGCGAGGAAACAGGCCTGATCGAAAAGCTCGGGCAATTCGTGTTGCGGACCGCAATGCGAGATCAGAGAGCATGGAGCGACCGTGGCTTGAGTGCCACCGTCTCGATCAACATCTCACAAAAGCAGCTCGAAAATCCGGCGTTCTGCGACATCGTCGAAAACTCTCTGTCCACCAGTGGCTGCGACACGGATTCCATAGAGCTCGAGATCACCGAGTCCCTGCTCATGCAGCGACGCGACGTGTGTGTTCCGATCCTGGAACGTCTTCGTCGACAGGGACTGCGGATCTCGATTGACGATTTCGGGACCGGATACTCCAACCTTGCCAGGTTGCATGAGTTCTCGATCGACTGCATCAAGATCGACCAAGCGTTCGTCAATCAGTTACCCCATAATGATGCCGTGGCCGACATCATCGTCAAGCTCTGCAAATCGTTGCGGGTCAAGATTGTCGCGGAGGGGGTTGAAACGGCTGAGCAGATTCTCTGGTTGCAGAACCGTGACTGCGATGAATTTCAAGGCTATTACTTCTCGAAGGCCGTTCCGAAGTCAGAGTTCGAGCAACTCCTGGCCCGGCAGGAGACATTGGTCGATCAGGCCGGATGAGACACTGACCGCTTCGCGGCAGCCAATGCCTCGACCCCTGTTTCCATTGCGACCCAGCGCCAGGCCTGTGCTCGCCATCTCCTCGCGTCGAGACAGTTGCGACGTCGTTTCAGATCGCGCGATGGCGATGACATCCGAAGGCAGCCTGACCTATCCCATTCCAATCTCGGCCCGGTGTCTGCGGGCCCAGAACCGGTTTTGTTTCGCCTGCCCTACGAGCGGGGTGCGATGTCGTAGTTCATGGCGGTGAGATCCTCGATCAGTCCGGGGCCGGTCGGGTTCCAGCTCAGCGTCTTGCGCGTCCAGGCGCTCGACGCCGGGAGGTCGAGGTTCGCGAACATCGCCATCCAACCGAAATAGGACGGCGCGTCCTCGGGCTTCAGCGAGACGACCGGCACCTTCAGGCCACGGCCAACCGCTTCGGCGATGTCGCGCATCGTGACACCCTCTTCGGCCGACGCGTGATAGCGCGAACCCGGCTGGGCTTTCTCGATTGCCAACCGGTAGAGTCGGGCGACATCGCTGATGTGCCCGGCGGACCAGCGATTGAGCCCCTCGCCTACATAGGCCGAGACGCCTTTGACGCGGACCGTGTCGATGAAAGGCGTGATCAGGCCCTGCTTCACGGTGTCGTGCACCTGAGGAAGGCGCATGACCGATACGTTGACTCCTCGCTCCAGCAGCGACGCTCCGGCAAGTTCCGAGGCGATCCGCGGGTTCGGATGGTCGAGATTGAAGACGTCCTCGGTCGCGGGCTGCCCCTCGTGAGCGGCGCCCATGCCGGTCCCCGATGTGACGAGCAGGGGACGGTCGGAGCCGACGAGCGCCGAGCCGAGCGCTTCGATGGCGCGAGCATCCTTCTGGCAATTGGCCACGAAGTCCGAAAAGTCGTGGTCGAAAGCCGTGTGAATGACGGCATCTGCGGCAGCGGCGCCGCCACGAAGGCTATCGAGGTCTTCGAGCGTACCGCGATGCACCTCGGCGCCCGCGGCGAGGAGCGAGCGCGCTCCGGCGTCCGACCGCGTCAGTCCGAGAACCTGA
>JAYVMK010000373.1:0-8776 GCA_043758995.1 Lichenibacterium sp.
GCGATGGCGAGGCCAAGGCCGACGGGCCAGCGATCCGGGCCACGGCGCACCGCGACGACAGTCGCCAGCAGAGCCGCCGCGGCGGCCAGGAAGCCGATCAGGTCCCAGTCCGGTCCGTCGATCGCCATGGCGGCGGCATAGCCCGCCACCACCTCGCCTTGACCGAGCGCATAGGCGGGAAGATCGGCGAGATGCTGCCCGTAGAGCACCGCGCCCGCAACGACGCCGAGCCCGAAGAGCGGCAAGTAACGCGGCAGGCGCCGCTGTCGCCAGAGGCCGATCGTGTCGGCGATGACGACGAGGGGAAGCGCCGCCAGGGGGAAGCTCATCTTCACCATGGCGGTCACACCCATGGCCACGGCTCCGCAGCAGGCCGCCGCCGCCGCGCCGCGCCGCTCAGCGCCGCGGAGCGCCAGCAGAAAGACCAGGAAGGGCAGGCTGAGGAACAACGCATCGGGCGTGCCGCGTGCGGCAGAGACCATCAGCGTCAGCACCACGGCGCCGGCCGCCGCCAAGGCGCCGCTGCCCTCGGCGAGAAGCAGCGCCGCGCACCAGCCGAACAGCGCCGCGACGCCGAAGAGAAGCGGCAGCGTTCGATTGAAGAAGGCGGCGTTGTAGTAGCCAGTCACCAGCGGGGATGCAGGTCCGTAGGTGAAAAGTATGTCGACGCCCCAGCGCGCCGGCCGATCAGCGGCTTCCCCCATCACGGCCACCCAGGACGGGTCGATGCCGGCGCGGGGCAGTGCGGGACTGAAAGGGTGAAAGACGAAGATCAGGATGGCGGCACAGAGCAGCAAGGATATAGCCGAGACTCTCACGCCACCGATCCTCGCCCTCACCCCGACCATGCCCGTGCGGCGTCTCAAGTAGCGGCCCGACCGTAGAACGGAACCGAAGGTTTCGGAACCGCGCCGCGGTGCGAGCCCGTTCAGCCGCGGCCGCGGTGCGCCCGAGCCGGACGGATCAGATGTTGAATAGCATTGGCGAGCTCCGTCCGCCGTCGCTCGCCCTCGATCACCTCCCGGTCGACGCCGAGCCGCCAGGCCAAGTCGAGCCGTTCCGGCTCGCGGCTCATCCCTTCGAACAAGGCGGCCTGGGTCTCGACTTCCGCCTCGGTCCGGGCCAGGCCGCGTTCGACGAGCTCCCCGGCCTGGCGCCGGATCGCCTGGGCGAGTTCGTCGAGCGGCAATTCGGGATGATATTGCACACCCCAGAACGTGCTGGTTCCTTGGCGGATCTCGGCGGCCTGAACGGCTGAGGCCGAATTGCCGGCCAACAGCAAGGCCCCATCCGGCAGGGTCTCGACCTCGTCGCCGTGCACCGCCGGCGCATCGAAGGAGGATGGCCGGCCTTGCAGGAGGGGGTGGCGGGCGCCTTCCGGCGTCGGGGCGATGCGGCGTGCGAGACCCACCTCATGCCCGTCCGGGTTCCGTCGCACCGTCCCGCCGGCCGCCACGACCGCGATATGCAGCCCCGCGCAAGAGCCGAAGCTCGGCGTGCCGGAGGCGAAGACGGCTCGCATGAAGGCGACATTGGCGCGGACGTCGTGATCGTCGTGGTAGACATGAAGCGGCGATCCGGACAGGAACACGCCATCGTACTGGTCGAGGGGCGTCGGCAGCGAACTCCGCTCGGCAGGCCTGTGAAGGTCGAATCGGGCGTCGGGCACAATGGCGCGCAGCGCGTCGATATAGGTCTCGCCGTTGCTTCGCCCGGTCGCCTTGCGGCGTTGCTCGCGACTGTCCCGGGGCTCGCTTTCGGCGATCAGCAGTTTCAGCGTATCGGTCAAAGGCCCTCACTGTCGGGAGCGGACGCCCGCGGTGCTTGGGCGTCCCGTTCAGATAGTCGCACCGGCAAGCGGCTGCGATGCGGCATCGGGCCGTCGATCCTGTGTCCGGCGACGAGGTGACCAAAGTTTCATCTGCGGCCTGGTCAACCAAACTTTTGATAAACGATTCAGGATTTTAGCGCGTGCTGGCAGTGATCCCGAGTGCCGGAGGCGGCGATCCGGGCCAGAACCGAACCGACATTTCGGCATTGCCTTGGGGCGGAGCGACGCAGATCTTGGCGGAACCCGCGTGCCGCCCGATCCCGTCCACTCTCGCTGGAGCCCCCATGTCCGACCCTCAGACGACCCCCGCCAATCTTCCCGACGATCCCGTCGACCGGCTGTTCGATGGCGTGCGCGAGTTCCGCGACAACGTCTTTCCCGAGCGGCGCGAGCGGTTCGAGGAACTCGCCAAGGGACAGAACCCGCGTATTCTGTTCATTACCTGCGCCGACAGCCGGGTGGTCCCCGAGATGATCACCCAGACCGAGCCCGGCGATCTGTTCGTCTGCCGCAACATCGGCAACATCGTGCCGGCCTACGGCGAGATGATGGGCGGCGTGTCGGCCGTGGTGGAATATGCCGTCGTGGCGCTCGGCGTCTCCGACATCGTGATCTGTGGCCATTCGAACTGTGGCGCCATGGCGGGCCTGCTCCGGGATCCGGCCAAGCTCGACTCCATGCCGACGGTTCGCTCCTGGCTCCGCAACGCGCATGCGGCGCGCAGTGTCGTCGAAGTCCTGCATCCCGAACTCGAGGGCGACGACAAGATCCAGGCGTTGGTCGAGCAGAACGTCGTGACGCAGCTCCAGCATCTCAGCACCCACCCGGCCGTTGCAGCCGGTGTGGCGAGCGGCAAGCTCGAACTGCACGGCTGGGTCTATGACATCGAGACCGGCTCCATCAGCTTGCATGACGTGTCGCAGGGCAAGATGGTCCCCTTCGAGGAAAGCCAGGGTCTCAAGCACCGGACCAAGACCTGATGGTGGTCGTCGATCGGTTTCGGGTCACCGACACGCTTCGTGAAGTCTGGCGCCCGCTGACGGCGCTCTTCGTCCTCGATACCTTGGTGACCATCGCCTACGTGGGGCTCGGCTGGACGTGGATCGTCCCGGCGGGCCTGCCACTGCCCCTCCTCGGTACGGGGCTCGCGGTGTTCCTGGGCGTGCGTAACAACACCGCCTACGCCCGCTGGTGGGAGGCCCGCACGCTCTGGGGTGCGGTGCTGAACAACTCCCGCTCTCTCGCTCGTTCGCTGACCTTGCTGACCATGCCGCCCGAGGCCGAGGCCTTGCGCCACGACATCGTGCATCATCAGATCGCCTGGGCCCATGCGCTGCGCTGCTTGATGCGGCGGGAAGATCCCGATGCCGACATTGCTGCCTTCCTGGCCGCCGACACGCTGACCCGCGTCGTCGCGGCCGCCAATCCCCCCTACGCCATCCAGCGCGAAATCGCGGGGCTTCTGGTCGAGGCGCGGCGCATGGGCTGGCTTGACTCGGTCGAGGCTTCGGCGATCAACGCGACCCTGACGGCGTTGACCGATGCGCAAGGCGGGCTCGAACGAATCCGCAATACGCCCATGCCGCAGCAATATGCGGCTTTCTCCAGGGCCTTCGTCACGGCCTATTGCCTGCTGCTGCCCTTCGGCATCGTGCCCGACCTCAATTTCTTGACGCCGCTCGGCTCGGCCGTGATCGGGCTCGTCTTCCTGGCGCTCGACGAATCCGGCCGGCATCTCGAGGATCCCTTCCTGCGTTCGGTCTACGACGTACCCATGAGCGCCATCACCCGGACGCTTGAGATCGACCTACGGCAGGCTGTCGGCGATGCCGACATTCCGCCGCCCTTGAAGCCGGTGCGGGGCATCCTGCGCTGATACTGTCGCGGTCCCGGCCGGTTTTGCTCATCGACGGTTCACCTTGAATTCGAAAAAGCGCAAGGCGCATCGATGGTCGCGACTTGAACGCGGCTGCCGATGAACTTGGCCCACGATGAACCTTGATGCCCTGCGTCTTGGATATCGCTCGTTATTGAACAAGCCATACTTTCTCGCAATTCATCTCGTCTGTTTCAGCACCGGATGCGCGACGCGATCATCAATCTTTCCGTAAGGGCAGCGATGGCTAGATTGTCGGGGCGTGAGGCAAAGTCACAGCCGTCGGGATGGATACACGATGGGGCGCATGGATCGATGGGGCGGCGAAGTGGAAGCCGACCTCGCCAAAATGTCGGTTCTGACGGAGGCTCTGGATGCGCTGCCCGAAGGGGTCGCGATCTACGATTCCGCCGGTCGCCTGGTCTACTGGAACCATCATTACGAACACAGTCACGCCGGGTCTCCGGTTCCGTTGAACGTCGGCGTCACCTTCGAGTCTTTGCTGCGCACCTTCGCCCAGACCGGCCAAGTGCCGGACGCCATCGGGCGGGAGGACGAGTGGGTCGCCGAACGGCTGCGGCACCAAGCCCTGCCATCGAGCGCCGTCGAATACAGGGTGGCGGACGGACGCTGGATTCGCGCTGAAGACAAGCAGACCCCGAGCGGGCTGAGAGTCGGGATCCGGATCGACATCACAGACCTCAAACGACGCGAAGCCTCCTTTCGTCTGCTCTTCGAGACCAATCCCGTGCCTATTCTGGTCCAGGATCGGGACACCCGTTCCATCCTGGCCGCCAATGACGCCGTGTTGAAGCTCTTCGGTTACACCCGGGATGCTTTCCTGGCCTTCACCACCGGCGACCTCTGCGCCGAGGGCCGGGCGGCCCCCCTCCTCGATGCCGTGCCCTGGCGCTGTATCCGCTCGGATGGCACCTATCTCGACCTGCTGCCCGCCTCGTCCGATCTCGTGAGAAGCGGCCGACCTGCCGTCGTCACGGCGCTGGTCGACATGACGGAGATCGAGAAGGGGCGGGAGGACCTCAGCCGTACCCGCGCGTTCCTCGACAGTGTGGTGCAGACGATCCCGTCCGTCGTCTTCGCCAAGGACATGCAGGACAGCGGCCGATACGTCCTGTTGAACAGAACCGGAGAGCTTCAGGGCAACAAAGCGCGGTCCGACGTGATCGGGCGCACCGACCACGATCTCTTTCCGCCCGCCCTGGCGAGCACCTTGCGGAACCTCGATGCCGAGGTCGTGCGCGATGGGCAACCACGGACCTATGAGGTCTTGGCGCCGGGACTGAACGGCGCCGAGCGGGTGATCCACGTCCAGAAGGTCCCGATCGCCGGGCGGCCGGGCGAACCGCCCCGTTTCGTGCTCGGCATCGCCGACGATATCACGGAGCGGCGCGAGATGGAGCGGCGGTTGGACCAAGCTGCCCGCTATGACGACATCACCGGACTACCGAACCGCATTCACCTCTCCGCTCTCCTGCGAGAGGGGCTCGAGGCGCGGCGCTCCGATTCCGGAACGGTGGCCATGCTGCTGGTCGACCTCGACGAGTTTCGTGTGTTGAACGATGCGCTCGGCCACGGTGTGGGCGATGCGCTGTTGCGCGCCGTGGGGTCGCGTCTGGCGGACCAAATGCGGAGTAGCGAGACCGTCGGCCGCTTCGCCGCCGACGAGTTCGTCGTGCTGCAGCGCGACGTTAACTCGGTAGAGGAGGCCGAGGCTCTGGCTTGCCGTCTGCTCGAGACCCTGCGTCGCCCGTTCGCGGTCGCCGGCCAGGACCTGCTGGCCGGAGCCTCGATCGGCATAGCGCTGGCCGGACCCGATACCGGTGCCGACGCCCTGCTGCGTCACGCCGAATTGGCGCTGCAGCGCGCCAAAGCCGTCCATCGCGGGTCCTTCCAGGTGTTCGAAACCGTGATGGAGGAAGAAGTCCGTCAGCGCCGCGCTCTTCAGCAGGACTTGCGAGGTGCGCTCGACCGCGGCGAATTCGAGGTGCACTACCAGCCCCAGGTCGATCTCGCCACCGAGGCCGTGACGGGCTTCGAGGCCCTGTTGCGCTGGCGTCATCCCGTTCGCGGCTTCGTCGACCCCGGCGCGTTCATCCCCGTCGCCGAGGCGATGGGGCTCATCGTGTCGCTCGGCGCCTGGGTCCTGGCCAGGGCCTGTGCCGATGCGGCAGCCTGGCCCATTCCCGTCAGGGTGGCGGTGAATCTGTCCCCCGTGCAGTTCCTGACCCCGGGCCTGCCCGAAGCGGTGGAGAACGCTCTGGCGGCGTCCGGCCTACCGCCAGAAAGGCTCGAACTCGAGATCACGGAATCCGTCCGGCTGATCGACAACGAGCAGAACCTCAGCCTGCTGCGCGGCCTCCGTGCCGCGGGCATCAAAGTGGCGCTCGACGATTTCGGTACGGGCTTCGCCTCGCTGAGCTATCTCCGGGCTTTCCCCTTCGACAAGATCAAGATCGACCGGTCCTTCGTGTCGGATCTCGGTCAGGCCGAGGGTTGCTTCGCCATCGTCAGAGCCGCCACGCGCCTCGCCCGCGACCTCGGCATGGAGACGATCGCCGAGGGGATCGAGACGCCGCTGCAGTTCCTCCAGTTGCGGCATCTCGGATGCGCGGAGGGTCAGGGCTATCTGTTTGGACACCCCATGCCGGCGGACGAGGTCCCCGGCCTGCTGATCGCCCGGCACCGCGCGGCATCTGCGCCACCGGCGGCGCCCACCCTTGACGTGCCCCGCAAGCGTCTTCAAGCAGCCGGTGTCGCGGCCGTCGGCGGGCGCTCTGCAAGGTGAGGCCTCTTGACCACCGTTCTCGATCGTTACCGGGCCCGCGTGGCGGGGGGCGAACTTCAGCCCGACGCTGCCCAGGACGAGGTGGCGCAGAAGCTCGACAAGCTGGCCTCCGCTCTCGCCGCCGATGCCGCGGAGCGGCCCTCGCTGCTCGGCCGCCTGTTCGGTAGCCGCCCCGAGGAGCCGCCGCTTGGCCTCTACGTCGTCGGCGACGTGGGCCGCGGCAAGACGATGCTGATGGATCTGTTCCACGAGGTCGCCGCGGTCGAGCCGAAGCGCCGAGTCCATTTCCACGCCTTCATGGCCGACGTCCATGCCCGCATCCACGCCTGGCGCCAGGCCCGGAAGCGCGGCGAGGTCAAGGGCGACGACCCGATCCCGCCGGTCGCCGCGGCTCTTGCCGCCGAAGCCAGACTTCTGTGCTTCGACGAATTCGCCGTGACCGATATCGCCGATGCCATGATCCTCGGACGGCTGTTCACGGCGCTGTTCGCCGATCGCGTCGTCGTGGTGGCGACCTCCAACGTCGAGCCCGAGAACCTGTACCGGGACGGTCTCAATCGCACCCTGTTCCTGCCCTTCATCGCTCTGCTGCAGCAACGGATGGAAACGGTTCGGCTCGATGCGGCACAGGACTTCCGCTATTCGAAACTGACCGAGGCGGCGACCTGGTTCGCTCCCGCCGATGCGGCTGCCGAAGCGGCCCTCGATCGCGCCTTCCTCAGTCTCACCGGCGCGGCGCGAGGCCGGCCCGAGCGGCTCCCGTTGCTCGGGCGCGAGATCCTCGTGCCGGAGGCGCTGGGTGACGTCGCCCGCTTCCCCTTCGCGGCGCTCTGCGATGCGCCGCTCGGTTCGGTCGACTTCCTCGCCATCGCGCGCCATTACGGCACCGTGCTGGTCGACGGTATCCGGGTGATGGGGCCGGACGAGCGCAATGTGGTCAAACGGTTCATCAATCTCGTCGACACGCTCTACGACGAGCAGGTGAAGCTCATCGCTTCGGCCGCTGCCGAGCCCGACGCGCTCTACGACGCGCCTGACGGGCACGAAATCTTCGAGTTCCGCCGCACCGTCTCGCGCCTCGTCGAAATGCGCTCCGAGCAATATCTGTCGCTGCCGCACGGCCACGGCAAACCGTCGGCGGACACGGGCGGGATTGCCGAGACCTGAACGGCTGTAAGTCCGCAGGGAGCAATCGCCAACTACTACCGCGCACTTGCTTTTTCAGACCCATCGTCGCTGATGCCACGACACAGGGAGCAGGTGCGATGCGGCGGGCTACGGTAGAGCGCAAGACCAACGAGACAGCGATCCGCGTCGAGCTCGATCTCGACGGCTCGGGACAGGCCGAGATCGGCACCGGCGTCGGCTTCTTCGATCACATGCTCGACCAGATCGCCCGCCACGCGCTGTTCGATCTCAAGGTCGACGCGAAGGGCGACCTCCACATCGACGATCACCACACCGTCGAGGACACCGGCATTGCCCTCGGCCAAGCGATCGCCCAGGCGCTCGGCGACAAGCGCGGGATCCGGCGCTACGCCGATTGCCACCTCGCCATGGACGAATGCCTGACCCGTGTGGCGCTGGATTTCTCCGGCCGGCCCTTTCTGGTGTTCCGTACGGAGTTCCACACGGGCAAGATCGGTACGTTCGACACGCAACTGGTCAGGGAGTTCTTCCAGGCGTTGGCCATCCACTCGGCCCTGACGCTGCATGTCGAGACGCTCTACGGCCTCAACGACCATCACATGGCGGAAAGCTGCTTCAAGGGCGTCGCGCGAGCCATGCGCGACGCCGTGTCGATCGACGAGCGCACCCGCGATCGCATCCCTTCGACGAAGGGCACACTGGGCGGCTGAGAGGCCTCGCTCTCCGCTCGTCCCGGGCGAGGGCTGGAATGAGCGGACGGCACGGCGATCGACCGATAGGCGCGCCCGGTCACATCAAACGCCGCCCAGAGCCCGCGCATAGGCGGCGACGGCGGCACTCCAGCCCATCTCCAGCGCGTCGGCCGTGAGTTCGTGACCGATCGAGGCCTCGTGCAGGTTGGGCAGCGCCGCGACGAGCGGCGGAAGGTTGTCGAGGTTGAGATCGTGGCCTGCATTGACCAGGAGGCCCATCTCCTTGGCCCGCCGTGCCGTGGCGGCACAGCGCTCGAGGAGCTCCTCGGGTTCTCCCCGGGCGAAGGCGGCCCCATAGCCGCCCGTATAGATCTCGATCCCATCTGCCCCGACCTCGCCGCGGTCGAACGCGCCGCCGCCGT
>JAYVMK010000374.1:0-2979 GCA_043758995.1 Lichenibacterium sp.
CATCCTATATTGAGGGCATCACAGCTCCCGAGGATCGCACCATGCTGTTCCGCAAGACGTCCAAGCTGCCCACGACCTCCGAAGCCCTGCCGGGCCGTCCCACCCCCCTGCCGACGCAGGATCGCCATCTCGTGCTCGGCACGCCCTTGAAGGGCCCCTATCCGGAGGGGAGCGAAATCGCCTACTTCGGCATGGGCTGCTTCTGGGGGGCCGAGCGGATGTTCTGGCAGAGCGGCGCCGGCATCGTCACGACGGCGGTCGGCTACCAAGGCGGGGAGACCCCGAACCCGACCTACGAGGAAACCTGCACCGGCATGACGGGTCACGCCGAAGTCGTCATGGTGGTGTTCGACCCGAAGGACGTGTCCTACCGGACGCTGCTGAAGCGGTTCTGGGAAAACCATGACCCGACCCAGGGCATGCGGCAGGGCAACGATGTCGGCACGACCTACCGGTCGACCATCTACACGACCTCGCCGGAGCAACTGGCCGAAGCCGAGGCCTCGAAGGTAGCCTACGAGGCGGCGCTGAAAAGCTCCGGCAAAGGTCCGATCACCACGGAGATCCGGCCGGCGCCGCAGTTTTTCTTCGCCGAAACCTACCACCAGCAATATCTCGAGCGGAACCCGCGCGGCTATTGCAACCTCGCCGGGACCGGCGTGTCCTGTCCCATCGGCCTCGGTGTCGCGGCCGAGTAGGTCAGGTGCTTACCCGAGCCGGCATCGGCTCGGAACCTAGGTGCGGATCGGGCTGGTATGTCGATTCGGGCAGGGATGCAGGGCGTCCGGCCCGAACCACCAAGCCAGGACGTCTCGCACGCTTCCGTCGTCTGGACAGGTGCTTCGCTCACCCTTACGTGGGCTGGTCTTCGCGAGCCCCGAGGGGGCCGAAGCTCTCCACGACACTCTCGTAGACCTGGCGTTTGAACGGGATGATGAGCGCGGGCAGGCGCTCGATGCGCTCCCAGCGCCAGGCGTCGAACTCGGGTTTCAGGCCGTGCTCGGGGCGATCGATGTTGATCTCGCGCTCGTCACCCTCGAAGCGGAAGGCGAACCACTTCTGCTTTTGCCCCCGGTAGCGTCCCTTCCAACTGCGTCGGGTGAGATCCGTCGGCAGATCATAGGTCAGCCAGTTCGGCGCTTCGGCGAGGAACGACACGGACGACACGCCGGTCTCCTCGCGGAGCTCGCGCAGAGCGGCGGCCCGCGGCTGTTCGCCCGAGTCGATGCCACCTTGCGGCATCTGCCATTCGTAGCCTTGTGCGGCGGGGTCGACGGCGCGTCTCGACCGGCGCCGGCCGATGAAGACGAGCCCGTCCGGGTTGAACAAGGCGATGCCCACGCAGGGGCGGTAGGCGGATTGCGTCATGACGAGGGTCCGGCCGTCTGTGTTTCTATGTCTGTCGCCAATTTCGCCGATTTCCGCGCCAGCAGAAGCAGAAACTTTCAAGCCTCTCCCTGGCAGGGTGGACAAATGCGACATCAGGGCAGGGGATAGCCTGCGAGTGCAGGCTCACATCCTGATCTGCGCCGGGTCAGCACTGGATTTTTCATCGCACTCGGCCTACATCTCGGGAGCGGAGCTGCGGGGTGCGTGAGGACAGTATTCCCGGGGCCTTATCGATTCCAACGGGAGCTGTCCCTGTTCTCGACCGTGGTCTTGAGCACACGGCGCCCACCTACGTTGTAGGTTCCCGGGATCGATATCCCACGGCCACTGCGGCCCCGCACTGATTTCGCGCGTGCCCCTCGGCGCGGCTGAGCGTGGCGCGCATGACCATCCGAGCCCTGAAAGATGCAGTCCGGGCCCAGGCGCTGGCGGCCCGGTCCTCGATCCCCGCCGAGCGGCGCGCGGCTTTCGCCGGCACCTTGGCCTCGCTGGGCCTCGTCACCGCTCGACGCTGGGCTTCGCGACCGGATGCCGTCGTCTCCGTCTTCTGGCCCATTCGCGACGAGCCCGACACCTTGCCGCTGCTGTCCGCCCTGGCCGAGGCGGGCTTCTCCGCGGCGCTTCCCGTGACGCCGAAGCGCGGCGCCCCCCTTCGATTTCGGGCCTGGCGCATCGGCGAACCCCTGATATCCGGCCGATTCGGAACGTCGGAACCGGCTGCCGCGGCCGCCGACCTCGATCCCGACCTCCTCTTCGTGCCGCTGGCCGCCTTCGATCGGCGCGGCTTTCGCCTGGGCTATGGAGCGGGTTACTACGATGGTGCGCTCGATCGTCTGCGTCGGCTGAAACCGGTCCGCGCCGTCGGCGTCGGCTTCGCGGTCCAGGAGGTCGGTGCCGTTCCCACCGAGCCGCACGACCAGCCGCTCGACGCCCTTGTGACGGAGAACGGTCTCCTGGAATTCGAGACTCCCTGATGCGCATCCTTTTCGTCGGCGACGTCGTGGGCCGCTCCGGCCGAACCGCGATCGCGACAGAGCTACCGAACCTCCGGTCGCGCTGGTCGCTCGATCTCGTCGTGGTCAATGGCGAGAATGCCGCCGGCGGGATCGGCATCACCGAGGCGATCTGCAACGAGATCCTGGCCGCTGGGGCCGATGCGGTAACGCTCGGCAATCACGCGTTCGATCAACGTGAAGCCCTGGTCTTCATCGCCCGGCAGCCGCGGCTCGTGCGGCCGCTGAATTATCCGCCCGGCACGCCAGGGCGCGGTGCCGCCCTGGTGGACCTCCACGACGGCCGGCGCGCCCTGGTGCTCAATGTCATGGGGCGAGTCTTCATGGATGCGCTCGACGATCCCTTTGCGGGGCTCGAGCGCGAAATCGAGGCTTGCCCGCTCGGCCTTGCCTGCGATGCCGTGGTGGTCGACGTCCACGCCGAGGCGACGAGCGAGAAGAACGCCATCGGCCATGTGCTCGACGGACGCGCCAGCCTCGTCGTCGGCACGCATACTCACATTCCCACGGCCGACCATCGCGTGCTGCCCGGCGGCACCGCCTATATGTCTGATGCCGGCATGACGGGCGATTACGA
>JAYVMK010000375.1:0-9377 GCA_043758995.1 Lichenibacterium sp.
ATCTAAAAATGATTTTAATATTACCGTCACGTGTTGTCCTCTGGGTCGAGACCTTCGAGATTCCGGGCAGGGTCTTCCTTTCTCACCCTGGGGAGAAAGGCACTCCTGAGAACGCGTTGAGAGGCGCGAAGCCAACCAACCGTTGGGGTCGCGTCGACCGAGCAAGGCCCAGCAGAGCGGGCCGGCGTCACCCGAACACGATCAGCTTCGCCGGGCGAGCATCACGCGGCGTCAGGTCTTGCCGAACGTCTCGTCGAAACTATAGCCGGCGCCGCGGACCGTGCGGATCGGGTCGCGTTCGCGGCCGCGTGACAGCGACTTGCGCAAACGCCCGACATGGACGTCGACCGTCCTCTCGTCGATCTCGACGGATTGGCCCCAGACGCCATCGAGGAGCTGCGAGCGCGAGAAGACGCGGCCCGGGCGTTCCATCAGGTAATCGAGCAGGCGGAACTCGGTCGGACCGAGATGGATGTCGCGGATGCCGCGGCGGACGCGGCGTGTCTCGCGGTCGAGATCGAGGTCGCCGGCCGATAGACGGCTCGCCACGCGTTCGGGCCTGGAGCGGCGGAGCAGCGAGCGGACACGCGCCATGAGTTCGGGCACCGAGAAGGGCTTGACGACGTAATCGTCGGCCCCGACCGAAAGACCGCGCACACGCTCGCCTTCCTCGCCGCGCGCCGTCAGCATGATCACGGGCAGCGTGCGCGTCGCTTCCCGGGCCCGCAGGCGACGGCAGATTTCGAGGCCGGAGACGCCCGGCAGCATCCAGTCGAGGATCACGAGGTCGGGCGGCAGTTCCGAGAGCCGGACTTCGGCTTCGTCGCCGCGCTCGACACGCTCGACCGTGAAGCCTTCGGCTTCGAGATTGTAGGAGAGCAACAGGCCGAGGGCCTGCTCGTCCTCGACGACGAGGATATGGGGCGCGGTCCCGCCCGAGGCAGCCTTCGAGGGTGCATTACGCATGACGTTCACGGTTCAGCTCCTCGGCGCGACGGACTGCAGGGTTGGTCCGGACCAGGTCGGACTGGGAGGCTCGCTGATGCGACATCAGCCGATCCAGGCCCGCATCGGTGTGGAGCAGCGCCACCGGCGCCCTCGTTTTGGAGTCTGTGACCAGGCTCGTCGGTTCGGACCGGCGCGTGTCGGCCTGGGAGCGATGCCAGCTCAAGGCTCGTCCTGGATCTCCGGCACCGGCGCGAAGCTGGCGGTGGTGCGCAGCTTGGGCCGGTCGAGCGGCAGCGTGTCGCCCGTTGCCAGATAGAAGACCGTCTCGGCGATGTTGGTGGCGTGGTCACCGACGCGCTCGATGTTCTTCGAGCAGAAGAGCAGGTGCGTGCAGAAGGAGATGTTGCGCGGATCTTCCATCATGTAGGTCAGCAGATCGCGGAAGATCGAGTCTTCGAGTGCGTCGAGCTCGCTGTCGCGCGTCCACACCGCCTGGGCGCGCTCGATGTCGCGATCCGCATAGGCGTCGAGCACATCCTTCAGCTGGTTGGCGGCGAGCTCGTTCATGTGTTTCAGGCCGATCACCGCCCGCGGCACGCGCGGTTCGGTGGCGATCTTGACGGCGCGTTTGGCGATGTTCTTGGCGAGATCGCCGACCCGCTCGAGGTCGCCGGAGACGCGGATGGCGGCCACGATCTCGCGCAGGTCGACGGCCATCGGCTGCCGGCGCGCGATGGTGAGGATCGATGTGGATTCGATCTCCCGCTGCAGCACGTCGAGCCGCGGGTCGCTGGCCACGACGGCCTGGGCGAGATCGACGTCGAGCGCCACCAGGGCATCCATGGCGTCGGACAGCATCTTCTCGGCGATGCCGCCCATCTCGGCGATCTTGCGCCCGAGCGCTTCGAGTTCGTGGTCGTAGGCGGTGACGATGTGGTCGGCCATGGTGCTCTACCCTTCGCTGCTCGGGATCAACCGAAGCGGCCGGTGATGTATTGCTGGGTCTGCTTCTGCGTCGGCGAGGTGAACATGCGTTGCGTGTCACCGAACTCGATGAGTTCACCGAGATACATGAAAGCCGTGTAGTCGGAACAGCGCGCCGCCTGCTGCATGTTATGGGTCACGATGGCGATCGTATACTGGCTCTTGAGCTCGTCGATGAGTTCTTCGATGCGGGCGGTCGAGATCGGATCCAGCGCCGAGCAGGGCTCGTCGAGCAGGATCACGTCGGGCTTCAGCGCCACGCTGCGGGCGATGCAGAGCCGCTGCTGCTGGCCGCCCGAGAGGCTGAGGCCGCTGGCATTCAGCTTGTCCTTGACCTCGCCCCACAGGGCCGCGCCCTGCAGCGCCAACTCGACCCGTCCGTCCAGTTCCGACTTCGGCAGCTTCTCGTAAAGACGGATGCCGAAGGCGATGTTCTCGTAGATCGACATCGGGAAGGGCGTCGGCTTCTGGAACACCATGCCGATGCGGGCGCGAAGCTGGTTCAAGTCGGTCTTGGGATCGAGGATGTTCTCGCCGTCGAGCAGCACCTGCCCCTCGGCCCGCTGGCGCGGATAGAGGTCATACATGCGGTTCAGCACGCGAAGCAGGGTGGACTTGCCGCAGCCCGAGGGCCCGATGAAGGCCGTGACCTTATGGGCTTCGAGGTTCAGCGAGACGCCCTTGAGCGCCAGCGTATCGCCATAGAAGAACTTGAGATCGCGGACTTCGATCTTGTTGACGCGGTCGGCGCGTTGAATCGGCGTCGCCATCACGGCCGGTTCAGGCCTGGCGGTCTGGAGATCGGTCGTCATTTCGCTGTCCTTGTGGAACCGAGAGAGCGTGCCAGGATGCTGAGCAGGAGGACGGCCGCCGTGATGATGAGGGCACCCGTCCAGGCCAACTGCTGCCAGCCCTTGTAGGGGCTGGTGGCGAACTGGAAGATGATGGTCGGCAGGTTCGCCGTGTCGTGCGAGATGTCGAAGTTGAAGAACAGGCTCTGCCCGGCGGTGAAGAGCAGCGGCGCGGTCTCGCCGGAGATGCGGGCGAAGGCCAGCAGCAGGCCCGTGATCAGCCCCGGGCGCGCCGCTTGATAGGCGATCTTCAGAACCACATGCGAGCGCGGCAGGCCCATGGCGCTGGCCGCCTCCCGCAGCGTGTTGGGAACCAGCAGCAACATGTCCTCGGTGGTGCGGGCCACCACCGGGATCACCAGCATGGCCAGGGCCAGCGCGCCGGCGAAACCCGAGGAATGGTGGATGCGGGTGATGACCAACTCGTAGATGAACAGGCCGATGATGATCGACGGGGCGCTGAGCAGGATGTCGTTGATGAATCTGACGACGCTGGACAGCTTCGAATAGCGGCCGTGCTCCGCCATATAGGTCCCGGCCAGGAGCCCCAGCGGCGCTCCGATCAGCAGCCCGAGAATGGTCATCACCAGCGACCCGTAGATGGCGTTGAGCAATCCACCGCCGATGCCGGGGGGCGGGGGCGTCGATTCGGTGAAGACCGACGGGGTCAATCCCGCGACCCCGTTCCACAGCAGCGAGCCGAGGATGACGAGCAGGGCAGCGAGCCCAAGCGCCGCGGCGGCCATCGAAAGGCCCAGGAAAATGGCGTTGTTGACGCGGCGTGCAGCCGAGAAACTCGACATGAGGTCAGGCTCCGGCGCGGCGCTGGATCCGCATCAGCGAGAATCGCGCAATGGCGAGGACGATGAAGCTGATCACGAACAGGATAAGGCCGAGGGCGATCAGCGACGAGGTGTAGAGATCGCCGGTCGCCTCGTTGAACTCGTTGGCGATGGAGGCCGAGATCGTCGTGCCGGGCAGCAGCACCGATGACGAGATCCGGTGCGCGTTTCCGATCACGAAGGTGACCGCCATGGTCTCGCCGAGCGCCCGGCCAAGCGCCAGCATGACGCCGCCGATCACGCCCGAGCGCGAGTAAGGGATGACGATATTGCGGACGACTTCCCAGGTCGTACAGCCGAGGCCGTAGCCGGCTTCCTTCAGGACGGGAGGCACGGTGTTGAACACGTCTCGCGAGATGGAACTGATGAAGGGCAGGACCATGAAGCCCAGGATGATGCCGGCCGTAAGGATCCCGATGCCGTAGGGAGGTCCCTGGAACAGGCTGCCCAGCAGAGGAATGGGCCCCAGGACGGCGATCAGGCCCGGCTCGACGTAGGTCTGCATGAAGGGCGCGAAGATGAACAGGCCCCAGATGCCGTAAATGATGCTGGGGATGCCGGCCAAGAGTTCGATCGCCATGGCGATGGGCTGGCGCAGGCGGAAGGGGCAGAGTTCCGAGAGGAAGATCGCGATGCCGAGGCCGACCGGGATGGCGATCACCATGGCGATGAGCGAGGTCACGATCGTGCCGTAGATGGCAGGCAGCGCGCCGAACCGCCCGTCGCCATCATTGGCGTTGGGATTCCAGGTCTGGTCGACGAAGAAGCCGAAGCCGAAGGTCTTGAAGGCCGGGATGGCACCGACGATCAGCGACAGGATCACGCCGCCGAGGAGCACGAGGACGAAAACCGCCGCCGCCAGAGTCAGGCCTCCGAAGACCGAGTCACTTGTCCGGAACCGCGCCAGGACCGAGGCCCGGTTCGCGTCTTCGACCCTGCGCACGGGCACGTCCCGTATCGCGACATCGGCCATAAAAGCTCCTCGCTCGTGGTTGCCCCGGGTTCGACGGGGCGGAAAGAAAGGGTCGGGTCAACGGGCCAGCTTGGGATCCCCCTCTCTACGAGGGAGAGGGGGGACGCCGCGTGTCGAGCTTGGTCTTGGTCGGGTCGGCTTACTTCATCTCGAAGACGGGCTTGCCGTCTGCCGACTTGATCGAACCGTTGATCTCCTTGGCGATCAGGGTCACGACCTTGGCCGGCATGGGGATGTAGTCGAGGGCCTCAGCGGCCTTGCCGCCGTTTTTGAACGACCAGTCGAAGAACTTCACGGCCTCGGCCGAAGCGGCGGCATCCATGGGCTTTTTGTGCATCAGGACGAAGGTCGAGGCCGTGATGGGCCAGGACTGGGCGCCGGGCTGGTCGGTCAGGATCTGGTAGAAGCCGGGCGCATGCTCCCAGTCAGCGTTGGCGGCCGCCGAGGAGAAAGTGTCCATGGCCGGCGCGACGATCTTGCCGTCGTGGTTCACCATCTTGGTCGAGACGAGGTTGTTCTGCTTGGCATAGGCATATTCGACATAGCCGAGCGCGCCCTTGGTATTGGCGACGTTGTTGGCCACGCCCTCGTTGCCCTTGGCGCCGAGACCCACCGGCCATTCGACGGCGGTGTTCTCGCCGATCTTGGACTTCCAGTCGGGCGAGACCTTGGACAGGTAATTGGTGAAATTGAAGGTGGTGCCCGACCCGTCGGCGCGGTGAACCACGACGATCGGTGTCTCGGGCAGCTTCATGCCAGGATTGAGCTTGGCGATGGCCGGGTCGTTCCAGGCCTTGATGTCGCCCATGTACATCTTGGCGAGGGTCGCGCCATCGAGGGTGATATCGCCGGCCTTGACGCCGTCGAGGTTCAGCACGGGAACGATGCCGCCCATGATCATGGGCCACTGGACGAGGCCGGCCTCATCGAGGTCCTTCTCGTGAAGCGGGGCGTCGGAGGCGCCGAAGGTGACCGTGTTGGCTTTGATGGCCTTGAGGCCGCCGCCCGAGCCGATCGACTGATAGTTCACGCCGACATTGGCGTCTTTCTTGTAGGTGTCGGCCCACTTGGCCAGGACCGGATAGATGAAGGTCGAGCCTGCACCGGAGTTGTCGGCCGCGCGGGCCGACAGGGCGCCAGCCGACAGCGCAGTCGCCACGAGGGCCGCGCGTGCAATGAATGTGATGGTCATGGTTCGCCTTCGTTGATCGTCGAACAGGTGTGTCCCGTCGCGCGAGCGTTGCATCTCCCGGCGATGGCGGCCGGAGTCCTAGCTGAAACGCAAAGCGGTTTTACGACATGGCGATTGCGGATTTATGACACAGCAAGTGCTTAGGACGGCTTGATATTCAGGCTTTGAGCGGAATCGTGACGGTCAGTAGCGTGCCGTGACCTTCCTGGCTCTCGATGAGCAGCCGGCCCCGGTGCCGAGCCACGATATGCTTGACGATCGCCAGCCCGAGGCCGGTCCCCCCCTTGGCTCGGCTCTGTCCGGCATCGATCCGGTAGAAGCGCTCGGTGAGGCGTGGCAGATGTTCGGGCGCGATGCCGCTGCCGAAATCCCGGACGGTCAGCACGCCGGTTCGGCGTTGAGGCGTCACCGTGATGGCGACCCGGCCGGGGGCGGCTCCGTACTTGATCGCATTCTCGAGAAGGTTCTCGGCCACGCGCACCAATTCGTCGCGATCGCCCGCCACCAGCACCGGTCCGGCCGCTTCGATGGCCAGCGTCACCTCGCTCTCGGCGGCGAGGGGCCCGAGTGTCTCGGCGACGTGACGGACCACCATGGTCAGGTCCACGGCCTTTTCGGGCCGGAGATGCAGGTTCTGCTCGATCCGCGACAGCGACAGAAGATCGTCGATCAACCGCGCCATGCGCCGGGCCTGCTCGCCCATGATGGCCAGAAACCGCTCACGAGCCCGTGCATCGTCACGCGCCGGGCCCTGTAGCGTTTCGACGAACCCGAGGAGAGACGCCAGAGGCGTGCGCAGCTCATGGCTGGCATTGGCGACGAAATCGGCCCGCATCCGCTCGACCCGCAGCGACTCGGTCAGATCGTGAAGCGTGAGCACCAGGGCGCGGTCTTCGTCCGGCCGATCGACGGCCGCCACCGTGACGTCGAAGATCCGCTCGACTGGCACGCGATCCCGCCACGCCACCTGCTCGGTGAGGCCGCTGGTGAAAACCCGGTCGATCGCGTCGAGAATGTCGGGGTCTCGCAGCGCCAGCGCGATGTTGCCGCCGACCTTCAGAGCCGGAAGGACGCTTTTGGCATGCCGGTTGGCCGCCATGACGCGACCGTCACGGGTTACGGCGAGCACCGGTTCCGGCATGGCCTCGATCAGCGCGCAGATGAGGGCGACCGACGAGCCCGCCTGCTTCACGTCCAACATGGCCCTCTTCGCCCCGATCAACGCCGCACCCATCGCGTGTAGAGTCTCTCTAATCGACCGTGACGCCCTGATGACGGAGCTCGCATTTTCACCTGCGACTTTCGATCCTGCCGGTGCCGACCGTCGATCTCGGCCGGGCTTCACGGGAGTACTGGGGATGCGAGACGTCCCGTCTTGGTGTAAACGCCGCAGCGGGCGAGGCATAGCTCGCGAGGGGAACCGACGATGCAGGTGACGAAGCTGGCCATTCCCGATGTCATGCTGCTGCGCCCGAAGCGCCACGGCGATGCGCGGGGCTACTTCGTGGAGAGCTTCAACGCCCGCACCTTCGCCCGCGAGGTCGGCGACGCCGTCTTCGTGCAGGACAACGAGGCGTTGTCGGCGCAGGTGGGTACGGTACGGGGCCTGCATTTCCAGCGTCCTCCCACCGCGCAAGGCAAGCTTGTCCGTGCCCTCAAGGGTGCCATCTTCGATGTCGCGGTGGATCTCCGCACGGGCTCGCCGAGTTTCGGGCAGCACGTCTCGGCGACGCTTTCGGCCGAGAGTGGCGATCAGCTCTGGGTGCCGCCGGGCTTCGCTCACGGCTATTGCACGCTCGAGCCGGACAGCATGATCGCCTACAAGGTCACCGACTTCTACAGCGCGGCGGACGACGGCGGCTTGGCCTGGGACGATCCCGCTCTCGCCATCGCCTGGCCGGTCGCGCCCGGCGCGGCGGTGCTCTCCGACAAGGATACGCGCCAGCCCAAGCTGGCCGAACTTCCCGTCCTCTTCACCTACGAGGCTTCCCGTTGAAGCGCGTTCTCGTCACCGGCGGCGCCGGCTTCATCGGTTCGGCCGTCGTCCGCCATCTCGCCGGAGACGTCGGCGTCGAGGTTGTCAACGTCGACAAACTCACCTATGCGGGCAATCTCGAGAGCCTGCGTCCGGTCTCGAACCTGCCCAACTACCGCTTCGCCAAGGCCGACATCGTCGACCGCGCCGCCATGGACGCGCTCTTCGCCGAGTTCCGCCCCGAGGGCGTGATGCATCTCGCGGCGGAGAGCCACGTCGATCGGTCCATCACCGGCGCCGGCGACTTCGTGCAGACCAATATCGTCGGCACGTTCACGCTGCTCGAAGCGGCGCGGGCCTATTGGTCGGGCCTCGACGCCGAGGGCAAGCAGGCCTTTCGCTTCCTGCATGTGTCGACCGACGAGGTCTATGGCTCGCTCGGGGCAGAGGGTCTCTTCGAGGAGACGACACCCTACGATCCGTCCTCGCCCTATTCGGCCTCGAAGGCTGCCTCCGACCATCTGGCTCAGGCCTGGATGCGGACCTATGGCCTGCCGGTGGTGATCTCGAACTGTTCCAACAATTACGGGCCGTTCCACTTTCCGGAGAAGCTGATCCCGCTGGTGACGCTGAACGCCCTCGCCGGCAAGCCGCTGCCGGTCTACGGCAAGGGCGACAATATCCGCGACTGGCTCTTCGTCGAGGACCATGCCCGAGCGCTCTGGACGATCCTGACCACGGGCCGGCTCGGCGAGAAATACAATGTCGGCGGCCGCAACGAGCGCACCAACCTCGACGTGGTCGAGGCAATCTGCGACGTGCTCGACGAGCTGCGTCCCGCGGCGCGGCCCCGGCGCGAGCTCATCACCTTCGTGACCGACCGGCCCGGCCACGACCATCGCTATGCGATCGACGCGACGAAGCTCGAGACCGAACTCGGTTGGCGCGCCAAGGAGGATTTCGCCAGCGGCATCCGCCGCACCGTGGCGTGGTACCTCGATAACGAATGGTGGTGGAAGCCGCTGCGCGACGGCGTCTATTCCGGCGAGCGGCTCGGGCTCGCCACTCCGGCTACGAAGGCACATTGATCATGCGGATCGCCGTGACGGGGCAGAACGGGCAGGTGGCCCGGGCGCTCAATGAAATCGCCGGGCGCCACGGTCACGAGATCGTGCTTGTCGGCCGCCCGACGCTCGATCTCGCCGATCCTGCCAGTGTGGCACCCGCGCTGCGGGCCGCCGAGGTCGAGGCGGTGATCAATGCCGCCGCCTACACGGCGGTGGACAAGGCCGAGTCCGAGCCCGATGTGGCGCTCGCGGTGAACGGCGCCGGCGCGGGTGCGGTGGCGGCCGCGGCGGCCGAATTGGGGCTGCCTGTGCTGCAGGTGTCGACCGACTATGTCTTCGACGGCTCCAAACCCACGCCCTATGCCGAAGAGGATCCTGTCGGGCCTCTTGGCGCCTATGGCCGGTCGAAGCTCGCCGGCGAGCGCGCCGTGGCCGAGGCCAACCCGCGCCATGCGATCCTGCGCACCGCCTGGGTCTATGCGCCCTACGGCGCCAATTTCGTCCGCACCATGCTGCGCATCGCCGGCAACAAGCCCGAAGTCGCC
>JAYVMK010000376.1:0-2828 GCA_043758995.1 Lichenibacterium sp.
CGACGACGAGGGCATGGTGCGCTCGGACCTCACCGTCTTCCGCATGGCCGATCGGTGCCGCGTCGTCGACGGCGCCGATGCCGGCCCGCGCGACTACCATTATCTGCGCCGCGTCGCCGCCGACAAGGGCTTCGACGTCACCGTCACGGACGTGTCGGACCGCTACGTCACGATCGGCATCTGGGGACCGAACGCCCGCGCCAAGCTGAGCGAGGTGGTGGCGGATCCGGACGGGTTGTCGCCCGGCGCCTTTCCCTTCGCGGCGGTGAAGCCCGTGACGATCGCCGGCAAAGCCGTCACGGCCTTCCGCATCTCCTACGTGGGCGAGCAGGGCTGGGAGCTGCACATGGCCTACGACGACGGCCTCGCCGTGTGGGACGCACTGCGCTCGACCGGCGTGATCGCGGTCGGGATCGAGACCTATGCCAACAGCCGGCGCCTCGAGAAGAGCCTGCGGCTGCAGAACGCCGACCTCCTGACGGAATACAACCTGCTCGAAGCCGGCCTCGCCCGTCCCAAGGTGAAGGAGGCGGACTTTCGCGGCAAGGCGAAGCACCTCGCGCATCGCGCCCGCGCGCATCAGCCCGCGACGCTGTGCACGCTGGTGATGACGGACAACCGGGACTCCAAGGGCGTCGCCCGCTACCCCGTCGGCATCCTGCCCATCCTCGATCCGGAGACCGGAGAGACCCTGGTGGACGAGCTCGGCCGCCGCTCCTTCACGACCTCCATCGCCTATGGCCCGAGCATCGGCCACAACATCGCGCTGGCCTATCTGCCGCACGCACAAGCCCAGCTCGGCCGCCGCCTCCACGTCGAATATTTCGGCGAGACCTACCCGGTCGAGGTCGCCGCCGTCGGCTATGCGGCCCTCTACGATCCGGAGAACGCCAAGCCGCGTAGCTGACCGCCGGACCAAGGCATGGCACGCGTTCAAGCCCGGCGGGAGCTCCCTTCACGTTCCGTCAACCACACTCCCCGAAAACGAAGCCAAGGCCCGCAGCGGTGAGGGTGTGGTGACGGTCGCCCGCCATCCTGCGTCTGGCCGCTAGTCCAATGCGATCGATCGGGAGCCCGTCATGCGAACCTCCGTCCTGTGCTGCGCGGCTTTCGCGATCACGCTGCTGGCCGGCTCTTCGGCCAGGGCCTGCGACCCCGTCCTGAACGAATGCCTTCCGGCGGTCGTGGTGTACCCCGCCTTCACACCCGAGGGGATCCGAGTCGGCACGGTCGAAGCCCGTGTGCAGCGGTTCATTCCCTTCGAGCGCAGCCGCTTCACCGGGCTTCCGATCACGGTCGTCTACAACGATCCGGCCCGCGTGCCCGGCACGATCGACCCCGAGCTGACACTCGTTCCCCTGTCCCGGACGAAGCACTCCATTACGCGGGTCGTTTACCTGACGAGCCACAAGCATAGGCTTCACACCAGCTACCAGAGATGCCGCACCTGACGCACGTCTCCAATGAATTGACCTTCGCCCAGCGCCCGCCGCAAACGCTTTGACTGATCCCAAAGGCTAGGCAGCCCATTCGCCGATGTGGGCTAGCAGGTCGGCGGGGTCACGGTAGACGCGTCCGGCCCCGGCCTCGCGGAGATCCGACTCCGAGAAACCTCCACAGAGCACGCCGATGCTCGGGATCCCCGCCTTTCGCGCGGCCTCGGCGTCGAAGCTGCTGTCGCCGATGACGACGGCGTTGGACGGAGCGACCTTCAGCTTCGCCAGGGCGGCCTGAAAGATGTCGGGATGCGGTTTGGACTTTTCGGCGTCGTCGGAGGAAGTCTCGACATCGGTCAAGCCATCGATATCGGCAATCTCCTTGTAGACCTTCAGCTCGGAACTCTTCGCCGATGAAGCGAGAGCGATCTTCAAGCCGCGCTTGCGCAGGTCCTGCATCAGGGCGCGGCAGCCTGGAAACCCCTTCAGGCGATGCAGATAATCGTCTTTGAAGATCTCGCTGCGGGTCTTTTCGAGCTTGTCGCCGATCCGGTGCAGTTCGGCATCGTCGAGAAACTCAGGCATGAGTTGGTCACCGCCCTTGCCGATCCGCGCCCGCAGAGTGGCCTTGTCGACGTCCTTGCCGAACCGCGCGAAGGCCCTCTCCCAGGCTTCTGCGTGATAGCCGACACTGTCGACCAGCGTTCCATCGACGTCGAAGATGACGGCCTCGATCATGTCGGCTCCTCCCTGTGAGGAGCCCAACGCCGCTGTCACAGACTTCGGTTCAGCGCCATCAGCACCCCGATGCGGTCAGGCGACGAGTTCCGCCTTGATCCGCTCGGCCAGGGCGGCGAGCGTCTCCGGCTTGGCCGTCGATCCTTCATGGGGCCGGATCGAAACGCCCTCGCGGCGCGGCAGAAGGTGGAAGTGCAGGTGGAAGACCGTCTGGCCGGCGGGGGCCTCGCTGAACTGCATCAGCGTCAGGCCGTCGGCCTCGAGCGCCGCCACAACGGCCCGACCGACCTTCTGCACGCGCGGCATGAGAGCAGAGAGGACGGCGGGATCGGCGTCGAGCAGCGTTCTGGACGGAGCCTTGGCGATGACCAGGACGTGGCCTTCGACCTGGGGCATGATGTCCAGGAAGGCGAGGCAGACCTCGTCTTCATAGACCTTGGTGCAGGGGATCTCGCCGCGCAGGATCTTGGCGAAGATGTTGCCGTCGTCGTAGGCCTGCATGGCGTACCCCTCGATGATCGTTCAGCGCTCGCTGATCGGGCCGTATTCGCGCTTGTCGTAGCCGGTATAGAGCTGGCGGGGACGCCCGATGCGCTGGCTCGGGTCCTCGATCATCTCCTTCCACTGCGCGATCCAGCCCACGGTGCGCGCCAC
>JAYVMK010000377.1:0-13118 GCA_043758995.1 Lichenibacterium sp.
GTAACGCTCCAGCGGCACGCTGGCCTTGCCGGGCATGATGCGGGCCCGCACCTCCGGCGTCACGGCTTCGAGATGCATGCCGAGCGCATCGACGCCGGACGCCTTCATGCGGGCGAACCAGCGATCGTCGTCCGGCGGTTCGCACTGCGCCTGGATCGGCAGGTCCACCGCGGCTTTCACGGCGAAGGCGCTCTCGCAGAGCAGAGCGGCTCCGCGATCGGTGGCGTTCGGCGTCCCGGTCGTCATCACCATGTGCTTGACGCCGTCGAGGAGCACGGCCGCGCGAGCGACTTCGGCCAGTTGCTCGGGACTCTTGCGCGCGATCGTGCGGCCTGCGGCCAGCGACTGCCCGATGGAGCAGAACTGGCAGGTCTTGGTGCGGCTCGCATAGCGGATGCAGGTCTGGAGCACGGTCGTGGCCAGCACGTCGCGGCCATGCAGCACGGCGATCTGCGAATAGGGCACGCCGTCGAGGGTCGAGAGCGCGTAGAAGCGCGGCTTGCCCGGAAAGGTCGCACGCCCGATCACGACCCCGTCGTGCTCGATCTCCGAGACGCCGTCCGGATCGGGGCGGCGCACGAGGAAGGGCGAGTCGAAGGCCGTCGACGTATGCACAGGCACCATCACGGTGCGGCCCGCGATGGTGATGGCCTTGTGGTCGGAAGGTCCCGCACCGCCGCGGCGGCTGGCGACGCCCGCGCGGCTGTCGGCCAGTCTGACGCCGAAGGACTGCAGCGCGTTAATCAGGCGCTCGGTCGGCATCCCGACCAGGCCCGGGGCGACTGGCGGGCAGGAGGACGGACTCGTCAGAAGCGGAGAGCTGGTCATGCTGGAGGCTCCGGAAGTCGGTGTGCGATGCGATGGGCTGGCGGACGACCGAGGACGGCCGGTCGTCGTGGAGGAGGCTCAGGAGTTCGGGCCGCGCGTAATGGCCGACGGAATCCATCATCCGCTTGCGCTTGGTCACCAGCGCGAGATCCATATCGGCGATGAGGATACCCTCGCCGGCACCGAGCGGGTCGGCGAGGTGCCGGCCCTCCGGCGACACGATGGCGGTGCAGTTACCGCCTCGGCAGGCGCCCCTCAGACGCTCGTCCGGGCAGACGGCCGCCACCTGCTCGTCGGTGAGCCAGCCCGTGGCATTGACGACGAAACAGGCGGCCTCGAGGGCGTGATGGCGGATCGTCACTTCCATCTGGTCGGCGAAGATCTGGCCGACGAGCGAGCCCGGAAATTGCGCCGCGTGGATCTCCTCGTGGCGCGCCATCAGAGCGTAGCGGGCCAGCGGGTTGTAATGCTCCCAGCAGGCCAGCGCGCCGACGCGCCCGACCGCGGTCTCCACCACGGTGAGGCCGGCCCCGTCGCCCTGCCCCCAGATCATGCGCTCATGATAGGTCGGGGTGATCTTGCGGCGCTTGAGCACGAGGCTGCCATCCGCGTCGAAGATGAGCTGGGCATTGTAGAGTGAGCCGTGGTCACGCTCGTTGACGCCGAGCACGATGACGGCGCCATGCCGGCGCGCGGCGGCCGAGACGGCCTGCGTCACCGGCCCCGGCACCGCGACGGCGCGTTCATAGAGCTTCAGGTGTTCGGCGCCCTGCAAGGCGGGCGGCAGCACGAAAGAGAAATACGGGTAGTAGGGCACGAAGGTCTCGGGAAAGACCATGAAGCGCGCGCCCTTCGAGGCCGCCTCGTCGATGGCGTTCAGCACGCGCTCCAGGGTGCCGTCCGGACGGTCGAGGTCCGGGGCGATCTGGACGGCGGCGGCCCGCACGATCCGGTTCTCAGACATGGAGGATCCTTCGGCTGAGACGGCGGCCGCGCCTCGCGCGGTCGGGTATTGTCGGTCGGTCTCGCCTCATCCGCTCATCCCCGCGCATGCGGGGATCCAGCGAGAAAGGCGGTCGAAGGCCGACCAAACTTCTGCTTCTCCGTCGAAACCTGATCGGACGAAGAGGATGAGGGCGGCCTTCGGCCGAGCATCCTGCGCTGGATCCCCGCCTGCGCGGGGATGAGCGGCAGGACAGTCAGACCGTCCAGGTGTCGAGGATCACCGCATTGTCGCGCTTGTGCAGAAGGATGCAGTCGAGAACGTCGAGCGGGCTGATCATGCGGATGCCCTCGATGAAGGCCGCCTCGCTATGGCCGTAGAGGGCCTGGGTCGAGAAGCGGCAGGCGTAGACCTTGCCGCCCTCTTCCATGAACTTGATGATCTGGTTGTTGAAGTTGAGGTGACCCGGGAAGGCCTCGTCGCCGAGCCGCGGGAAGCCGCGCTGCACGCCGAGCGTGATGCCGGGGCCATAGAGCAGCACGGAGGTCTCGAAGCCCTTGCGCTGCAGGCGCGTCGCCTGGAGCAGGTTGACGAGGCCGATCGACCCTTCGAAGGCGACGGTGTGGAAGGTGACGAGCGCCTTTTGACCCGGTTCGGCCTTCACATCCTCGAAGACCTTCTCCTCGTAATCGACCAGGACGTCGCCCTTCTTGTGGCGTTCACGATTGACGGCAGGCATTGATCTCTCCGTTGCTGGATCAGACCGTCGCGTGATCGGCTTCGAGCGGTCCCGATCGAGAGATCGCAAGCGGCGTGCCAGTCAAAGTCGGCGTCTCGACAATCTGCATCGGCCCAAGGACATGCGATCAATAATCAGATCAATGTATCGGGACACGTAGTTTTGGCTGAGAGCAAACCCGCTCAAGCAAAGGGCACAGCCTGATTAGGCTATCGGCATCGATTGCACGTTTCAAATCAGCCCGATGATCGCATTGTATGGATTGCATCCATCGTCCGACGGAGGAGGACGAGGTACGGCGATTGCAAGGCGGCCAACCGATATGACTGGCGCATTGATCGGGTGGATGCATGACCCTGCCACAGCGAAACGGGCCGCCGGGATTCCAGAGCGGCAGGGCCGGGCTTTGGACACCGGACTTGAAACGGTGGGGCAAGCCGCACTACCTCGCCATCGTGGAAGCCCTGGCGGACGACATCCGGACCGGGCGTCTGAACCCCGGAACGCGCCTGCCGACACAGCGCGGCCTGGCGGAGACACTGGGCCTGAATTTCACGACGGTGTCTCGCGGCTATGTCGAGGCGCACAGGCGCGGTTTGGTGGAAGGTCGCGTCGGTCAGGGCACCTTCGTGGTCGAGCCGGCTCGCCCGGCGCCTCAAGCGCCCGCGGCCGGCACGGCACGACGCGGGCCGGTGGACTTCACCATGAACCTCCCGCCCGAGCCCGACGACCCGGCACTCCAGGCGCGGATGCAGGCCTCCTTCGCGGACCTGTCGAGCGACCTCGGCAACCTGCTGCGCTACCAGGGTTTCGGGGGGACCGATCAGGACAAGGAGGCGGCGCTCGATTGGCTCGAAGGCCGTGGGATCGCGACCTCGCGGGAGCGCCTGCTGATCTGCCCGGGGGCCCATAGCGCGCTCTTCAGCGTGCTCGGCCAAGTGGCCCGCGCCGGCGACGCCATCTGTGCCGAGCGGATCACTTATCCAGGGATCCGCGCACTGGCGGCGCACCTGCGCCTGCGCCTCGTGGACCTGCCGATGGACCGGTTCGGCGTCGATCCCGATGCCTTCGCGGCCGCCTGCACCAGGGTCGCCCCGAAAGCCATCTACCTCAATCCACTGCTTCAGAACCCCACCACGGCCACCCTGCCACGCTCCCGCCGGGAGGCCATCGTCGCAATCGCCCGCCGCTACAACGTCGCCATCATCGAGGACGACGCCTATGCGCGCATCTGTCCGACGCCACCGCCGAGCTTCGCCGAGCTCGCGCCGGAGATCACCTATTACGTGGCGGGGCTCGCCAAATGCCTGGGCGCCGGACTTCGCCTCGCCTTTCTGGTGGCGCCGAGCGCCCGCGCCGCACTGCCGCTCGCGGGGTCGCTGAGGGCCGCCACCGTCATGGCGTCGCCGATCTCGACCGCGCTGGCGACACGCTGGATCACCGACGGCACGGCCGAGGCGGTGCTCGCCTTCGTCCGCGCGGAATCGGCCGCCCGCCAGCGCATCGCGGCCGAGCTACTGCCCGCCGAAACCTTCACCGCCGATCCGCATGGTTTCCACGTCTGGATCACGCTTCCCGAAGGCTGGACGCGCTCGGCCTTCGCCAGCCAGGGCCGGTCCGCCGGCCTCGGCGTGGTGGCGAGCGATGCCTTCTGCGTGGCGGGTTCACCGCCCGAGGCCGTGCGCCTCTGCCTCGGCGGTCCCTCGACCCGCCAGCAGGTGGCGCATGGGCTGGAAATCCTGGCCCACGTGCTCGAAGGCTCTCCGGCCCTGGCGTCGAGCTACATCTGATGCCCGTCGGAGAAAAGGTGCCGTCACGGCCAAGCCCACAATCGATTCAGAGGCTGCCTTTACGCGGAACCCGCTCCTTTCACTCCGCGGCGTGCCGACCTTGGGTGACCTGTGCCAACCGTCGCTGGAGGGCGTCCAGACCTGCCTGGTCGACGTTGGCGAAGGCGATGCGCAAATGGGCGTCGCTGCCGGCGAAGGCCGGTCCCGGCAGACAGGCGACGCCATATTCCGATGCGAGTTGCTCGGCGACGTCCCAGGCGGACCGGTCCGGGAAGGGATGCCGCACATAGGCGAAGTAAGCGCCCAGGGCGTCGAGCTTCCACCCGTCGAGAGCGGCGAACATCGGTCGAACGATGTCGGCTCGCGCGTTCATCATCGACCGGTTCGCCGCCTGCCAATCGGCCTGCGTATCGAGGCCCCAGCACAAGGCTTCCTGCCCGGCCCGGACGGCGCAGATCTGCACGCAATCCATGACCTTGAGCGCTTGAGTGATGAGCGCGGCAGGGGCCGCCAGGGCTCCGAGTCTGTGGCCGGGAATCGCGAAGGCTTTGGAGAAGCTGTAGAGCTGGATCAGCCCATCCGGCCAGCCCTGCCCCGCCAGCACGTCATGCGGGCGGTCCTGCCCACGCGGCAGGAAATCGCGATAGGTCTCGTCGAGCACCAGCCAGATCCCGCGGCGGCGGCACAGGTCGTAGAGGCGCGCGATCACCTCTGCCGGATAGACGGCACCCGTCGGGTTGTTGGGGGTCACCAGCACCAGCGCGCGCACGCGCTCGTCGATGCGCTTCTCGATCTCGTCCGGATCGGGAATGAAGCCCGTGTCGGAGGTGCAGGGCACCGCACGCGCCTCGATGCCGAGCATCTGCAGCGACATGCTGTGATTGAAGTACCACGGGGTCGGCACCAGCACGGCGTCCCCGTGCCGGGCCACGGTCATCATGGCGACGAAATAGGCCTGGTTGCAGCCCGCCGTGATGGCGACCGAGTCGACGCCCAAGCGCCCACCGTAGACGCGCGACAACTGCGCCGCATAGGCCTCCCGAAGCGCGAGATCGCCGGCGATCGGGCCGTATTTCGCGGCCGCGGCACTTCCGGCCGCCGCCGCGAGACGCTGCAGCAAGGCTTCGGGCGGCGGATAGGACGGCACCGCCTGGCAAAGATCGATGAGGCTGCCATGAGCGCCGCCATAACGGCCCGCCCAGGCCTGAACCTCCGGAATCGGCGGCGTCCCGGTGTCGGCGAGGAGAGGATTGATCGGAACCATGCGGCCGAACACACCATGATTGGCGTTCCGGCGCCAGATCGGCTGCTGCCAAAGTGACGATCGTGTCGGCGACCGGCGGCTTTCGGAGACGCATACGAGGCCACGGGAGCGGCATGGTCCTTCTTCGACACGACGACATCGCCGGAGATCAAGGCCGGGCCTCGTCGGACTTATGCCAACGGAGGCACCCGGGATCCTTCCTCCATCGTCTCATCCCTGCGACAAACTCGGGGCAGGCTCTGAGCCGGCCGAGCAGCGGCCGTGTCGGAGGACGAGCGTGGGGATGAGCCGAACCCGTGCTGGAGTGCTGGAGCCCTCGTCATTCGACACGGGTCCTCCGGGCCCGGCTCAAGACGAGGGAACTGGCGGACGTATCTGGCCGCTCCGCCGTCGATGTGATGAACCTGTGGTCCAGGCCAGCGCTGCCTGGCGCAACCTGCAATGAGACCTGCGCGTCAGTTCTGGCGCACGGGCTCGTTAGGCGCGGTGCAGCGCGAGGTCACTCATGTCCGATAGCGTCGGCTACCTACCTTTCGATCGGGTCGAGCCCGTCGCCGACGGGGTCTGGACGGTCGACGCGAGGCCGATACGGCCCGCCGGTCTGCCGCTTCCTCTCCGGATGACCGTGTTGCGGCTCTCGAACGGCGACCTTCTGCTCTACTCGCCCACACGCCACACGGCCCATCTGCAGCGCGAGATCGAGGCGCTCGGCCCGATCCGCCACCTCGTGGCGCCGAATATCGCGCATTGGATGTTCCTGGGCGATTGGCAGCGGGCCTGCCCCGGCGCCAAGACCTGGGGCGCTCCGGGCCTACGCGAACGCCGTCAAGTCCGGGCCGCCGGCGTCAGGCTGGATGCCGATCTCGGGTCGGTGGCACCATCCGAGTGGCGCGACGAGATCGATCAGGTTCTGGTGACCTCCGGCCCCTTCGCCGAGGTCGCCCTGTTCCACCGACGGAGCCGGACGCTGCTGGTCGCCGACCTCGTGCTCAACGTCGAGGGCGAGAGGATGCCGCCGGTGGCCCGGACCTTCGCCAGGCTCGCCGGCATTCTGGCGCCGAACGGCCAGGCGCCGATCTACCTGCGGCTCTTGCTCAAGGGGAATGCGCGAGCCGTCGCGGCCTCGGCGGCCCGGCTCGTCGCTTTCGCGCCGCAACGAGTCATCGTGACCCACGGCCGGTCCCTCGACAAGGACGCCACAGAGCAGCTCCGCGCCTCGCTCTCGGACCTTCTCCGAGCCGGACGCAGCGGCATCGGCGCCCCTGCCCTCATCGCGGCCGGCCTGCTGATGGGCATCGGCGTGATCGCGGCGCGGCGCGGCAAAGCGGCACTGCGGTGACCAGTCGATTGAGAGCAAGGCTCGCCTGTTTCACTCGACCCACTGGGCGCGTGATGCTCCGGGCTCGAATGCATCACCGAAATACTGGGTCTCGCGCACCACTTTGTCCCCGGCGAATTCCATGATGCTGACCGTATAGGACGGCCGCCCGTCATAGGTCAGGACATATTCTGTGATCCAGAGATCGCCCGATCCGACGATACGTCGGATCGAAAAGCGTTTCTCGTTGGGCTGGGCGGTCCTCGATGCCTGAATGTGCGCTCGCCCTCGAAGGCGTTCGCCCGATTGCGGGTATTCGAGCACAGCGTTTTCCGCATAGATCCGGTGCTCCGCCTCGAAGTCGCTGGCGTCGGAGGCAACCCAATGGTGCTCCAGCGCCGCTCGGATATCGCGGTTCTCGTCCATGTCGCTCCTCCATGGCGTCGGCCGACGGAGCGGGAGCATGACATGGATCAAAGCTTGAATGGAAGATTGGGCCGACCGCCCGAACCTTTCCGGTCACTGTTGTTCCCGTAGTCCTGGCCTGTGCTTTGAGCCAGGTCGGGAACGTCGAGGAGTTCGGAGTCGAACTGGCGATGCGTGATCGACCCTTCCACGATCACGAAAACGGTCGCCAGGATGACGAGGCTGAAGCCCATGAAGATCGCGACGGCGCTCATGTCTTTCAGAACCGTCCAACCCGGAAATATGATGTCCAGTTCGCCGAGCACGAGTGTCAGAATGAGCAGAATCGCCGATATCAGCCCGATCAGATTGGCGCGGCTCATCAATTCACAGCGGCGTTTGTAGACCAGGATCTGGTCCTTGATGTTGCCACGCCGATCATCGGATATTTCAGCGGACCGGAACTTCTCGATCTGCTCCCGGTATCGGTCGACGGTGCTGTCGTAGCGTTGCTGCAGGAAGGTCATGAAGATCCAGGCAGCGAAGATGATCGAGGCCGCCGGACCGATGGACTTCAGAATGTTGGAAAGATCGAAATCCACTGCCGACACTCCCGGTGGCGTCTCGGGAGCAATCACAACTTCTCTGCGAGAGTTCCACAGGGAGCAGCCAGTGGTGGTGCGCACGATGTCTCGCGCCTCCTGAGGCCGGTACGCCGGACTGCAGTGTTCAGCCGTCGTCGTTCTGCGTCCTCTCGGCATGAGCCTTGGCGCGCTTCTGGATCTCCACATCGTAGCCACCCTTTGCGGCGGACGAGGCGCCCGGTGCCGGACGTTTGTTGGACTCGCTGGCGGGCTCCGTCGCGCGCGGATCGGTGCCGGCCGCGGGTTTCTGGTCGTCGGGGTTCTGGCTCATCATCGAAGCGGCTCCGGGTGGCGGGGATATCCTCGTCCTTGGGCCAATGAACCGCGTCCGGCCGCAGTTCCGATTGCGGCTTTGGCGGTGATCGAAAGTCCAGGTCGATGAGTTTTGTCCGCCGTTGCTGCATCCCGGCATGGATGGGGCTAGTTGAGCAAGACATCGCAGGCGACAACGCTTCTTCGCCCGCGACAACAGACGTCGGCGGGCCGACATTCATGCCTTTGAACAAGGAATCCCGGATGCGTCATCTCGTCTTGAAAGCACTCGCGGTAGCGGCGCTGGCCGCCATACCCTCGCTCGTCACGCCGGTTTTTGCAGGCAGTCCCTATTACGCGTCCGAGGGCACTCCGCAATACGGGTCCGAGGGCAGCTCTTACCAACACGCCGAAACCCTGCCGGACATGGGACAGACCGGAGCCTTCGCGCAGCAGCGCCGAAGGGGCCTCTATACGTGCTCGCGCTATACCGAGCAGCGGACACGGCTCGAGCGCAAGAACTGCCGCTGAACTCGGCTCCGTCTCTCATTGAACGAAGGCCGACACGAGTTGGCGGCCTTCGTGCATGGTTTTCACCAGCAGGTGAAGCCGCCATCGACCACGACGATCGATCCCGTCATCAGGCTGGCGGCATCGGATGCGAGGAAATGCACCACCGAGGCGATTTCGTCGGGTCGGCCGAGCCGGCCCATCGGGGTGTCGCGCAGCCAGGCGTCGAGCAATCCCTCCTGCTCCATGCCGAACCGCGTCAGGGGAGTCTCGATGTAGGTCGGAGCCACCGCATTGACCCGGACGCCGCGATCGGCCCATTCGGCTGCGAGCGATCGGGTGAGCTGATGCACGGCCGCCTTCGAGGCGTTGTAATAGGTCTGCTTTTGCGGCCGGTTGCAGATGATGCCCGACATCGAGCCGATATTGATGATCGAGCCGCGTCCGGCTTTCAGCATAGGTCTCGCAAAGGCGCGATCGCACCAGAAGACGCCGTTGTAGTTGACGTCGTTCACACTGGTCCAATGTTCGTCGGTGACGTCTTCGGCCGGCGTCCCGGAGCGCGCGATACCGGCATTGGCCACGAGCACGTCGACCCGCCCGTGCTGGCGCAGCACGGCTTCCGCCACCGCATCCACCTCGGACGAGCGCCTAACGTCGAGTTGGCGGATGTCGACCGTATAGCCCTTGCCGCGGAGTTCGTCCCGGCCCTGCTCGGCGACGCCGCTATCCACGTCGGCGATGACGACGGTGGCGCCGTTCTCGCAGAGCGCCTCCGCGCAGGACAGGCCGATGCCGCGCCCACCTCCGGTCACCACCGCCACTTGGCCGTCCAGCCTCAGCTTTTTCGCAAACATCGATGTCTCCTGTGATGCCGTTTCCGGCCGATAGGACGCCCTGATGGTCCAGCGCCGCTGGCTCCCCTGTCCCTTGCGACTACCGCATTCGTACAACGGGCGTGCGGAGTTGCCAGGGCGGGTGAGCCGAACTGTCCCCTCCCCGCCAGGGGCAGGTGTCGGCGCGAAGCGACGACGGGTGGGGCGAACTGCGGTAATGCACGGCGCTGCAGGCCGCACGCGCCCCTCCGGTCCGGCTACGCCGGACCACCTTTCCCGTTCCGGGGAAGGATAAGCCCCGTTCAGCCTTCGCCGAGCACGTTGACCCGCAGCGCGTCCACCGCCACCGCCACGAAGATCAGCACTCCGCCGATCATGGTCACGTAGAACGACGGGACGTAGACGATGGCGAGCCCGACGTGGATCACCGTCAGCAGCAGCACGCCGCCCAGGATCCCGAGCGTGCCGCCGCGGCCGCCGAAGACGCTGACGCCACCGATGATGGGCGCCGCGATGGCGTAGAGGAGGAAGCCGTCGCCCTGGTTCGAGGTGATGGCCATCTGCCAGGAGGCCAGCATCCAGCCCGCGATGCCCGAAATGAAGCCGGACAGCGTGAAGGCGATGATCTTGACCCGCGACACCCGGATGCCGGCGACCAGCGCCGCAGCGGCATTGCCTCCGGTGGCGTAGAGGCTGCGGCCCAAGATGGTACGCCGCAGGGTGAAGCCCATGACGATGAAGGCGAGCAGCAGCACCAGCGGCATCACGGGCCAGCCGCCCACCGTGGCCTGGCCGATCCAATTATAGCTGTCGGGCATGTCGGTGATCGTATTGCCCTTGGACAGGGCCAGGAGAGCGCCCTGCAGCGTGATCATCATGCCGAGGCTCTCGATCAGCGACACCATGCGGAGCTTGGTGACGCAGAGCCCGTTGACGAAGCCGATCAGCGTGGCGATGCCGATCCCCAGCGCGATGCCGACCGGCACGGGAAACCCGAGGCTCTGAATCGCCAGGGCGCCCAGCGCCGAGGACAGGCCCGTGATGGCGGCGATCGACAGATCGATCTCGCCGACCAGCAGCACCAGCGATTGCGCCAGGCCGAGCAGGCCCAGCACGGTCGCCTGGACCAGGACGTTCTGGATGTTCGAGGTGGAGAAGAAGAAGGGATTGAGGACGCCGAAGATGATGATGAGGCCCGCGAGCCAGATCCAAACCACATGGGCCAGTCCGGCGGACAGCCTCTGACCCAGCGTCAAGCGGCGTCGGGTCACCGGCACGGGTGCGGCGGCCGGGGCCGCGATGTGATCCGATTGTGCGCTCATGATGCGATGGTCTCCGGCTGGTCCTGGCGCAGGCGCGGGGGACCAGACCGCCCGGCCGTCGAGAATGCGATGTCGAGGACATCGTCCTTGGTGAGATCGGCGGCCGGATGATCTCCGACGATGCGGCCGTCCGCGAAAAGCACCACGCGGTCGACGGTGCGAAGCATCTCGTCGAGGTCGGAGGTGACGATTACGACCGTGACGCCGTCCCGGGTCAAGCTGTCGACCAGCCGATGCACCTCTTCCTTCACGCCGACGTCGATGCCTCGTGTGGGTTCGTTGAGGATCAGCAGCTTCGGATGCGTGGCGAGCAGGCGCGACAGCAGGACTTTCTGCTGATTGCCGCCGCTGAGTTGCCCGACGGGCTGTTCGGGGCCGCGCGCCTTGATGGACAGGCGGCGGAAGAAGTCCGCGACGAGGACCTTTTCGCGCGCCGGCCGGATGACGCCCGCCTGCGACAGGCCGCCGAGGCTCGACAGGCTGATGTTGCGGGCGATGGAATGGATGCCGACGATGCCGTCCTTGAGACGGTCCTCGGACAGGAAGGCGATACCCGTCTTCAGCGCCGCCGCGGGGTCGCGCGGCAGCGGTTTCGCCGTCCCGCTTCGCGTCACGGTGCCGGAGGCGGGGAGGAGGCCGTAGATGGCGCGGGCCAGTTCCTGGGCGCCCGAACCCGGCAGGCCGGCGAAGCCGACGATCTCACCGGGCGCCAGCGCCAGCCGCGGAACCGCAAACCCCCGCGCTTTCACGTCGGTGAAGGTCCAGCCCGGCCGGGCCGCGCTCTCGGCGACGGGAACCCGCCCCTTTCGGGAGAAGAGGTCGAGGCCGTGGCCGAGGACGAGTTCGCTGAGCTGGTCCGACGTCGTGGCGGCGACCGGACGGTTGCCGGCCACGAGGTCACCGTCGCGCAGCACCGAGACGGCGTCGCAGATCTCGAGGATCTCTTCGTTGTAGTGAGAGATGAACATGAAGGTCACGCCCTCGCCCTTCAGCTTGCGCATGAAGTCGAACAGCACCTTCCGGTCTGCCATGGTCAGGGCGGTGGTGGGCTCGTCGAGGATGATGAGGCGACCGCCGCTGTGCAGAGCCCGCAGGATGTTGAGCTTGCGGCGGTCGACGGCCGACAGCCGGCCCGCCTGGCCGCGCGGGTCGAGCCCCGTCCCTTCGAGATAGTCGCCGGCGAGGCGGTACATGGCCCGCGTGTCGACCCAGACGCCGCGGCGCGGCCAGCGGCCGAGCATGAGGTTCTCGGCCACCGACAGGGGATTGACGATGGCGGGCTCCTGCGTGACCAGGAAGACGCCGTGCCCTTCCATGGCCTTCACGTCCACGGGGCCGAGCGGAACGCCGTCGAGCAGCACCTCGCCCTCGGTGGGGTTGTGCAGGCCCGCCACGATCTTGACCAAGGTCGACTTGCCGGCGCCGTTCTCGCCGAGGAGTCCGTGCACCGTGCCCGCCTCGACCGCGAGGGAGACCCCCTTCAGCGCCGAGACGCCGCCGAAGCGTTTGATGACGTTGCGCGTCGATAGAAGCGGTGTCCCGTCCACGGGCTCTCTCCCAAGCTGAAGCAGGTCGCATCGATCGCGCGACCCTGCAGAATAGAACCGCGCTGGCGGTCCGTCCGGAGCGGTTTCGCCTCGACGAAGCGCTCCGGACGATGCCTGCGAGACTATTTGTACTTCAGGCCCCAGTCGTTGAAGGCGATATTGCCCCACATGCGCTTGTCGTCGGCATTGGCGCCGTCGATCAGGAAGGGCGGAATGATCAGGCTCGGGCCGGAATCGGACGTCTTGATCTCGCCCTTCTCCCAGAAATAGTTCTTGTTGTCGTAGGGCCCGAGCGGCACTTCTTTGCCCTGCATGGCGTAGCGGTCCAGCATATCGACCGTGATCTGGGCGTAGGCGACGGGGTCCTGGGACACGACCGCGTCCATATAGCCCTCCTTGATCCACTGCAGCGCAATGGGCTCGCCGTCGATGTTGACGAAGATGACGTGGCCGTCTTCGCCGACCTTCTTCCACTTGCCCTTCTGCTGCAGGGCCGTGACGATGCCGCGGGACGGGGTATCGCTGGGCGCGTGCACGGCATCGAGCGTCGGGAATTCGGAGAGGGTCGCCGTGGTGACGCTCAGCATGTTCCGGAGTTCGCCCTCGGTCGGACGCGCCAGATATTTGATGTCCGGGTATTTGGCGAAGGTCGCGTCCATGCCTTCCTTGCGCAACCGCCAGGCGACGCTCTGCAGCGCGCCGTAGCAGTTGAGCACGATG
>JAYVMK010000378.1:0-4587 GCA_043758995.1 Lichenibacterium sp.
GCCTGCGCGGATCCGGATCCGCGCAAATGTCGATGATCGGCTCGAGCCGAAGGGCGAGCGAGCCCGCACCCTCGTGGTGAAGCCTTGTCACCTCCTCGAGCGAGATGGCTCTTTCGGCTCGGCATCGACCCTGCACCTCGATGCGGAAAGCGATCTGCCGCCGGAAGCCCGAGACGCGCTGCGCTTCGCGATGCTGTCACAGCGCAGTGACGTTGCGATCACGCTCGACCTCGACAGGATCACGGATCGCTCGCATGCGGCTCCTCTGTTCGACCTGTGCTACGCTCATGCCCGCGTTTCCGTCGTCTTGCGGAATGTTCGTGCCTCATGGCCCGAACTCGACGTGTCGCCCGCCGCCTTGGCCCGGGCCGACTTCACGCTCCTCACCGATCCCGGTGAGCGTGCCGTTCTCCTGACGCTCGCCAAATTCCCTCATGTCGTCGCGTTGGCGGCCGAGCGCTGCGAGCCGCATCGCCTTGCCCAGCTGCTGCGTGACTTGGCCGGCGCTGTGCATCGACAATGGAACACTAGCAAGGACCAGCCACAAAAACGCTTTGTTAATGAAGAACAGAGAGATTTGACTGAAGCTCGGCTTGGCTTGATGACTGCGTCCGCCCTCGTTCTCACGTCGGGGCTTGGCATATTCGGCATCAAGACTCCCGACGAGATGCGCTGACCGGCTGAACGGGTTCGACCCTTTCGCCGGACGCGTTGCCGTGAGGTGACGCGACGCATTTCAGGGGCTGGCGGGGGCGATGTTCGCCAGGCCGTGGTAGTAGTGTAGGGCGAGGTATCCGATGAGTGAAGCAGCGAGATCGCGCCGGGACGACACCCGTTACGAGCCAACGCTGGCCGTTCCGGGCCGCGAGGCGAAATCGTCCGATCCGCTGGCGGAGCTTGCCCGGCTGGTGGGACAGGACGATCCCTATCGCAACGTCTTCCGACCCGCTCCGGCGGCCGCGCCACCGCCGGCTCCCTACGCGGACCAGCAGCACGGCTACGACGACGCGGCCGTGCATCCCGAGGCTCACGACCCGAACCGCGGACAGTCTTACCAGGATCACGAGGCCGAGCAGGATCACGCCTACGACCCGGCGCTGCACCACACGGACGAGCATTACGACGCTGCCGCGGACGAGCACTACGATCACGAGGAAGACGGCTACGCGGCAGAGGCCTACGCACATGCCGATGAAGCCGGCATCGCGGACCAGCACGCTGCCGCCCAACTCCCCGACATGTGGGCGCGTGACCAGGGTCACGCGGCCGGGGCGGCTCCGGCGATCGAACGGGATCCGTCCGCTCTCGATCGGGGAGAGACCAAGTCATCGTCGCGCCGGCCCGTCGCGGTGCTCGCGGCGGTCCTGTTGTTGACGGTCGGTGGGCTCGCGGCCACTTTCCTCGCCAAGGGGTCGTCCTCCGCCAGTGTCGCATCGTCGACGTCGGGTCGGGCTGCGCCAACCATTCTGGCGGCGACCGGGCCCACGAAGGTCAAGATGGACGACGGCAGTGCGACCGCTCCCGAAGACCAGGATGCCGCGCTCCTCAACAAGAACGGATCCATCTCCTCCGGTCCGGTGAAGATCGTGTCGAGCCAGGAACAGCCTGCCGATCTCGGACAGCTGCCGAAGTCGGATCTCGCCGATGGCGCTCGTCCGCTGCCTCCGCCGTCCGCCAGCCCGTTTCCGGAACCCAAGAAGGTGAAAACCTTCCTGGTCCATCCGGACGGGACCATGCTGTCCGGCGACCCTGCGCCTTCCGGAACGCGGCCATCGGCGCCGGTCGCCGGTTCTGCGGCCGCGCCCCTGCCGGCCACGCCGAAGACGGCCGCTCGCGGCGGCACGACTCCGCAAGCGCCGTCCGCCCCGGTTTCGATCGCCAGCCTGGCCTCCGATCCGATGCCGACCGACACCGCTCCCGTCGTCACGCCTGCCAAACCTGCCCGCCAGCCCGCCGCGCCCGGCGTTCGTCAGGCGTCCGCCAAGCCGACCGATACCGCGGAGGCTCCCGCGACGGGTGGAGGCTATGGGGTGCAATTGGCCTCCTCTCCAAACGAGGCCGACGCCAATACGGCTTTCGCCAAGCTCAAGAAGAAGTATCCGACCCAACTCGGCTCCCTCACCGCCATGGTTCACAAGGCCGAAACGGGAGACAAGCCCGTCTATCGGGTGCGGATCGGCGGCATGGCCCAGGATGAGGCCAAGACACTCTGCTCGCAGCTTCAGACGGCTGGCGGCTCCTGCTTCGTGATCCACAATTGACCACGCGGGCCTTCATCTGCGGCTGCGCCGGCACCGCGCTCGACGACGCCGAGCGCGCCTTCATCACCGAGGCGCAGCCCTGGGGGCTGATCCTCTTCCGCCGCAACGTCGATAGCCCGGCGCAGCTCCGGGCTCTGTCGGCTGCCTTTCGCGATGCTGTGGGCCGGCCCGAGGCCGCCGTGCTCGTCGATCAGGAGGGCGGGCGCGTGCAGCGGTTGACGGCGCCGCATTGGCATCGCTATCCGGCGGCTGCACGTTTCGCCGAGCTCTACGGCTCGGATCCCGCACTGGCCCTTCGCATGGCGAAGCTCGGAGGCGAATTGCTGGGGCGCGACCTAGTCGATTGCGGAATTACGGTCGATTGCGCGCCGGTGCTCGACATCTCGGTCGAGGGGAGCAGTAACGTCATCGGCGATCGTGCCTTCGGCCGCGATCCCGAGACGGTCTCGGTTTTGGCCCGCGCCTTCGCAGAAGGACTGATGACGGCCGGAGTTTTGCCGGTCGTCAAACATATCCCCGGCCATGGCCGGGCCGAGGTGGACAGCCATCACGACCTGCCGATCGTCGCGGCCGATCGTGCCACACTCGATCGCGACTTCGCGCCGTTCGAAGCGCTCCGTGACCTGCCCATGGCGATGACGGCTCATATCGTCTACCGGGCGCTCGATCCCGATCGTCCGGCCACAACATCGGCGACCGTCATCGCCGACGTGATCCGCGGCCGGATCGGCTTCGACGGGTTGCTGATCTCGGACGACCTGTCGATGCAGGCCCTACGGGGCTCATTGGGCGAACGGGCTGCCGCGGCCTCGGCTGCAGGCTGTGACATGCTGCTTCACTGCAACGGCGTGTTTGAGGAGGCTCGCGCCGTGGCGTCCGCGGCCCCCGTGCTCGCCGGACGCGCGGCGGAGCGGGCTGCCCGTGCGCTGTCGCACCGTGTCTCGGCGCCGTCGCGCGACCTTACGGCCGACAGGGCTGCCTTCGACGCCGTCATGGCGCCCGCCAGCTGACACCTTTAGCGACGGCGGCCTGCCGTGGCGGCGCTGCCGATCGACGCCAGCACGATGCTGCCGATGGCCAGCCACTGGGTGACGCTCAGCCGCTCGCTCAGGATCGCCAGCCCTGCGAGGGCGCTGATGGCGGGCTCGACACTGAGCAGAACCCCGAAGGTCTGTCGCGGCAGGCGCTGCAGCGCATACATCTCCAGCGAGTAAGGGATGGCACTCGACAGAAGCGCCACGCCGAGGCCCATGGCGAGAACGCCAGGGTCGAGCAGAGCAACTCGGGCTTCGACGATGCCGAACGGGAGCACCACCAGCGCGGCAACGGCCGCACCGAGAGCGACGCTGTCGACGCCCCGCAGTCGCCCGGCCCGCTCACCGCAGATGATGTAGCAGGCCCAGGCGATGCCCGCCGCGCCCGCGAAGGCGAGACCCACGGGATCGAGGTGGCGGGACGCGCCGCCGAAGGGCAGGAGCTGACTCAGCCCCAGCACCGCAAAGCTGATCCACAGGAAGTCCACTGGGCGGCGAGACGACAACGCCGCGACCGAGAGCGGTCCCATGAACTCGATCGCCACTGCGATCCCGAACGGAATCGTGCGCAGGGCGAGGTAGAAGGCGAGGTTCATGACGCCGAGCGTCACGCCATAGATGCCGACCGCGATCGCATCGCGTCGCGTCAGCCGCCGCCGCCATGGTCGCCAGATGACGGTCAGGAGAAGGGCCGCGAAGGTCACGCGCAACGCTGTCGTGCCTTGGGCGCCGACGACGGGGAACAGACGTTCCGCGAAAGACGTGCCGATCGAGAGAGACACGATGCCGGCCACGACGGCCATCGACGGCAGCAGGACGGGGGTCACTGCCGCGCGGGCGGTGTCTTGGGAAAGAGCCATGACCGACCCTGTAGAGCAGGTTCGGTCGGGGTGAAACCGCTGCTATGGCGATCCAAGGCCGCCGCCAGCGAAGCGGTGCAGCCCAGGATCATCAGGAGCCGCTCTGTCCGCACACGCGGCGGCGGCGGGGCGGGCCCGGCTCAGCGAGCGGCGGCCGTCGGCCAGGTGGCGGCCTGTGCGTTGACGAAGATGGCGTAGAGCGAGGTCGTCCCGCAGATGTAGAGGCGGTTGCGCTTCGGGCCGCCGAAGCAGAGGTTCGCCACCACTTCCGGCACGCGAATCTTGCCGAGCAGCGTACCATCCGGCGCGTAGCAGCGGACGCCGTCATGCGCCGAGGTCCAGACATTGCCGTCGCGGTCGCAACGGAAGCCGTCGAACAGACCCTCTTCGAGGCTGGCGAAAATGCTGTCCCGGCCCAGCGTCCGGCCATCG
>JAYVMK010000379.1:0-6530 GCA_043758995.1 Lichenibacterium sp.
CGATCTCGCCGGCACCGATCTTCAGGGCGAACTTTCCGGTGTGCCGGTGATGCAGCTCGAGATCCGCAACGCCGTCGAACGCGACCGCGTGCTCTACAACGCCGTCGGCTTCGCGGCCGGCTGCCTGATCGCCATCCTGTTCTTCCGGCGCGTGTCCTTCATGGTGGTGGCGGCCGGACCGCCGCTGATTGCCATCCTTCTGGCACTGGGCACGCTGGGTTGGCTCGACTTCCGCCTCAACATGTTCCTCAACGTGATGACGCCACTCATCATGGTGATCTCGTTCTCGGATTCGATGCAGCTCACCTTCGCGGCCCGCGACCGGCTGATGGCGGGGGAAAGCAAGCGCGAGGCCTTCACCAATGCCTTGCTGGTGGTCGGGCCGGCCTGCGTGCTGACCCATGGTACGGCGGCGCTGTCCTTCATCGCTCTGCTGTTCACCCGCTCCGACCTCATCCGCACCTTCGGCGAGGCCGGGTTGATCTCGACCATCATCGCGCTGCTCGCCGTGCTGATCCTGGTGCCGCTGCTCGGACTGCTGCTGGTGCGCAACACCGACCGGCTCACCGTGGCGTCGCCTGGGTCCGACGCCGGCGTCCAGGCGCTGCGGCGTTTCTGCGCCTATGTGGCGAGCCGCATGGTCAGCCACCCTGGCCTCTACAGCGCCATCGCGGTCGTGGTCGTGGCGGGGCTCGGCTTCGCCTATGCGCATCTTCAGCCGAGCTACCGCCTGGCCGAACAGGTGCCCGACAAGGAACAGGCCGTGCAGGCCAGCGGCAAGCTCGACAAGCAATTGACCGGCGCCAATCCGGTGGATGTCCTCGTCGAGTTCCCGCCCGGACAGACGCTCTACTCGCCGCAGACGCTCGACGTCATCGCGGCTGTTCACAAGGTCGTCGAACAGCAGGCGGGCCTCGGCAACGTCTGGTCGGTCGAGACGCTACGCCGCTGGCTCGCCGCCAAGGCGGGCGACGACAGCCCGGCGATGCTGGAGAGATACGTCGGCTACCTGCCCAAGTATCTCGCACATCGCTTCATCGACGAGAAGCAGGATGCCGTGCTGGTCTCGGGCCGCATTCCCGACAAGGACGCGAGCCAGCTCCTGCCGGTGGTGGACGACCTGGACAGGAGCCTCGATACCGTGCGGGCGGCATCACCCGGCTATACCGTGGCCGTCACGGGCTTGGCCGTCATCGCGGCGCGCAACAGTGCCAGCATGATCGAGAAGCTGAACCGTGGCCTGACGCTGGAATTCCTGCTCGTTGCAATTTTCATCGGCCTCGCCTTTCGCTCGGTCGTGGTGGCGCTGGCGGCGGTCTTGCCGGGCATCTTCCCGGTCGTGGCTTCGGGGTCGCTGCTGCTGTTGCTGGGGCAGGGGCTGCAATTCGTCAGCGTGGTGGCGCTGACCGTCTCCTTCGGCCTGGGCCTCAGCGCGACGATCCATTTCCTCAATCGCCTGCGCCAAGAGGACGATCCGGATCACGATCCGGCGGTCGGTGTCGAGCGGGCGACGGTGCTGATGGGTCCGGCGCTGATCCTGACCTCGGTGGTGCTGGCCTGCGGCCTCGCCGTGACGGTCTTCTCCGACCTGCCGTCGCTGCGGCTCTTCGGCTGGCTCAGCGCCTTCGCCATGCTGGCGGCCCTGGTCGCCGACTTCCTGATCCTGCGCCCCACCATGACGCTTCTGGTCCGCGTCGCGCGGCGCTTGGGTGGAGGATCGATCGGCACCGCAGCCGGAGACTAGCCCGGGTTCGAACAGCGGCTCCCCAGGCAGAATTGATCGCATAGGTCGCAAGCCGAGGTAGATTGTTGGTCGTGCAACATCCATGGGTGGTCGGCGCTTTACCCTGAAGCAGGGGCGCACCGCATGACCAATCCGTTCGTCCGTAAGCTCGACCACCACACGCCGCTCTCGACGGAGCACCGGCGCGACATCGAAGCAATGACGGCCCAGGTCCAGCACCTGCGCGCTCACGAGACGATCATTCGTGACGGCGACGAACCGCATGTCGTCAATGTGGTGCTGAGCGGCTGGGTCTGCCGTTGCAAGATCCTGCCGGACGGTCGACGTCAGATCGTCTCTCTCTTCCTCCCCGGCGACATGTGCGATCCCTATGTCTTTCTGCTCGGGGCGATGAACCAGACGCTGGACACGCTCACGCCCGTCACCCTCGCCGCAGTGCCGGCCGAATCGATCCGTGCCATGACGGCGAGCGGTGCGGACTTGGCCGAAGCGCTCTGGTGGCAAATCCTGTCCTCGATCGAGATCCAGCGCGAATGGACCACCAGCCTCGGACGGCGCACCGCTGTGGAGCGGCTGGCTCATTTCTTCTGCGAAGTGTCGGCGCGCCTGGTTTCAGTCGGCCTGTCGAATGGCTCGGACTGCGAGATGCCTTTGACGCAGACCGACCTCGCCGATATTTCGGGCCTCTCCACGGTGCACGTCAATCGCAGCCTGCAATCTCTCCGCGCGAGCAAGCTGATCGAACTGCGAGGCCGCCGTCTCATCATCCATGATCATCAGGGCCTCGTGGACGTGGCCATGTTCGATCCCACCTACCTCCACCGTCGGGGCGGCGAGCAGACAACAAGACGCCAAGCTTTCCGCGTCGCTCTGTAGGGGCCGGTGCCGCTTCCGGCCTGATCGCAATGGGCGTCAGCCCGTCCCACCTGCCGTCGCCGTTGGCGGCCAGCTTGTCCGAGCTTGGGTCCGAAGGAACGCCTCAGAGCGTTTTACGTGTTTGACCAACACGATCCTGGGACCACGCTCCGCGTCACGGTCGGCGTCTGTCTGTCTCAGTCGGAATCCCGCCCGGCCAAGCCCAGGCGCGCCGGGCGCGACGGGCAATCACGAGCGGCGGAGAGAGATCTTCACGCTTTGGACATCGGCACCCTGGGCATTGATGGTGATCACTTGGATCTTGCCGTTGCTGGTGGCGGCGAGTTCGAGGCCGAAGCCGGTGCCTTGCAGGCTCGCCTGATACTGGCCCGCCGCAGGGACCCGGCCCGTCACGTCGCCATCGACCTGACGCGTCGTCTCGCGCCACGTGCCGGAGAAGGTGTTCCCCTGGGCCACCACGTTGGAGATGATGTTCACGCGATAGCTGTCGCTGGCGCAATTGACATTGATGTTGAGCGCCTCGCCGCTCGGCCCGACCGCATAGCTGGCCTTGCAGCGGATTTTCTCATGCGAGCCATCCGTCATGTTGATGTCGCCGTTCCCGGTCCACTCGCCCGCAAAATTGGCGAAGGGCCCAGCCGCCGCGGCCGGCGTCAAGGTCGCGGCCGACAGAAGGCCGACGAGGGGGAGGACCGCCAGAAGGCTCCGAGGCCCCCGATATCCGCCAGATACGCGCATTGAAGTTCCTCCGGGCCATCCGGGCCCTTGCATCACGCCGCAGTGGCGATTCGCGACAGGCTCGACGGAAACTAGACATCCGCTCACTGCGAACGAATGACAATCGCTGCGTCAACGCGTAACCGTACCGTTGGGTTCAGTTAGGCGGCAGTCGGTCGCGCTTTGTCAGCGTCTGGATGACGTCGAAGCCCTCGAACTCCGGATGGCCCAGGTACATCTGCCGGCTCGAACCTGCACCACCATGAGCCGAGCGGAACTGCTGGGACGTCGTCCAACCGGTAAAGCTGTCCCTGTCGGCCCAGACCGTATGGGACGAATAGAGGGTGTGATCCTCGCGCTCCGGCCCCTTCAGCATGTGAAACTCCACAAAGCCCGAGACCTTGTCGAGGTGGCTCTCTCGATTGAGCCACAGGTCCTCGAAGGCCTTCTCCTCACCTTTGACGACCTTGAAGCGATTCATCGCGATGAACATCACGTCCTCCCATCGGCCACTCGGAGCGGCGGCCTCCGCACCACTCCAATGTCGGTCAACCCGGTGTCGGAGGGAAGGCAACGCCGTCGCAGATTCGGTGGCTCGGCCCACAAATAGTGCCAAGCCCGCCTTATCTTGTGATGGGAAGCAGAGTAGATCCGTCGCGTGGTCCAAAGCTGCGCCGATGCGGTCCAGTCGTCGATTCGTATGGCTCGTCGAGGACTCGCGGCCGTGGCGGTGGTTGGGCTGAAGTGATAGGGCACGGGCCGCTCTGCTGAGCAGGCTGTCCGTCGAGAGCCGCGGCCGTCCGCGGCATGGCACGAGCCGTGAGTGTGAAGGGCGTCGATATGGAGAAGCCTTCCGTCGTGCTGGTCGTCGAAGACGATCCGCTTCTGGCCGAGATGGCTCTGGAGATGATCGAAGAGGCGGGCCTTGCGGCCGTCGCCGTCGACTCGGTCGATGCGGCGCTCGACTATCTCAAGGAAAATGCCGCGCGGGTGGCGGCCATGTTCTCCGACGTGCGTCTCAGAGGACCTCTGAACGGTGTCGAGCTCGCCGCCTTCGTGGCGGTGCGCTGGCCGACGATCGCCATCTGCGTCACCTCCGGCGTCGCTCTCGAACGACCCTACCGGCTGCCGCGCAACGCCCGCTTCATGCCGAAGCCCTGGAAGGCCGCGGAGGTCATTTCCTTTGTCGAGCAGGCGACCCGGCGCCAAGCCGGGCCGTGATTCAGCCCGCCTTGCTGGCCAAGCGCGACAGAGCGTCCGCGACCTCGTCGGAGGTAAAGGGCTTGGGCAAGGTCGGCGTACCCTGCCACTCGGGCGGCAGACCCTGAGATCCGTAGCCGCTCGAGAAGACCAGCGGGATGCCGCGCGACTTCAGACAGGATGCGACGGGGAAGCTCGGCTCACCGCCCAGATTGACGTCGAGGATGGCGACATCGATGTCGGCGGATTGGGCTAATTCCAGCGCTTGGCGGATATTCATCGCCGGGCCCACCACCTGACAGGCAAAGTCTTCGAGGATGTCCTCGAACAGCATGGCGATCAGAGCCTCGTCCTCGACGATCAGCACTTTCTTACCCTGAAGCACTTTGTGATCGACGCCGTCCACCATACCACCATCCTCATCGCAGGCCCGATCGATGAGCCGCGCTCAGGGTCGAGCTTTAGCCACACCGCGCCATTCCGGCACCGTGGCGCGTTGACTTATGGCTATCGATTCGAACGCAGTCACTCCCCGAATTGGCATCGCTCGGGAGCGTCTCGGTAACTGTGGCGACGAGGCTCGCGATAGGGCGCGCGACTGACAATCCCAGTCCTGGGCCGACAAGGGCTTGACTGTTCCGAGCGGCACGCCGATCTTCACGGCCAAGAACCCTCTCCGCCCTCGCTGCGGAGGGGTGTTTCGTCGTCGCCATCCGATGTCCCGTTCGAGGAGAGAACCATTCGCCGCCCGATGAAAGCCGCTCCGGTCCCGCAGAAGGATGGGCCAAAGATCAACCGTGACATCCGCGTCCGTGAAGTGATGCTCATCGATGCCGAGGGTCAGAACCGGGGCGTCACGGAGATCACCGAAGCGCTTAGCATCGCCGAGGAGGCGGGGCTGGACCTCGTCGAGATCGTGCCAAATGCGGTGCCTCCGGTCTGTAAGCTCCTCGACTACGGCAAACATCGCTTCACCGAGCAGAAGAAACAGGCCGAGGCGCGGAAGCGCCAGAAGGTCGTCGAGGTCAAAGAGATCAAGCTCCGGCCCGGCATCGACGAACACGATTACGACGTGAAGATGCGAGCCGTGAAGCGCTTCTTCGACGAGGGCGACAAGGTCAAGGTCACGCTGCGCTTCCGCGGTCGTGAAATGGCCCATCAGGATATCGGCTACCGACTCCTGGATCGCGTGAAGACCGAGACCCTGACCATCGCAAAGGTCGAGTCGGAGCCCTCGATGGAAGGCCGTCAGATGGTGATGGTGCTGTCGCCGAAGTAACGGCGAACTTAGACCAGCTTCGCTCGAGCGGAGCTTTAGGCGGGCCGGTGCAACACCGGCCCATACCGTTCGTCTTGGCGCTTTAGATCTTGTTCAGCAGGTCGCGCACGGCCGTAAACACAGACTTGAACATGTTCGGCGTCAAAACACCCGTATTGGTGTTGTAGCGCGAGCAGTGATAGCTGTCGAAAAGTCTGAGATCCCGGCCGCGGAACTGCAGGGCGTGTTCGCGTCCATGCCCGAACTGCACCGCGGCGAGCCGAAGGCCCAGCGCCCGGACGACACTCTCATGCGCCACCCGACCCAGTGCCACGACGACCTGGAGTCGCGGTAGGTCCGCCATACGGGCGAGCAGGAACTCGCGGCAGGTGGCGATTTCCGTCGGCAGTGGCTTGTTGCCCGGCGGCACGCAGCGCACCGCATTGGTGACCATGCAATCGACGAGGTCGAGGCTGTCGTCCGGTCGCTCGTCGTAGTGGCCCGAGGCCAAGCCGCAGCCGGCGAGGGTCTCGTAGAGCAGATCGCCCGCCCAATCGCCCGTGAAAGGTCGGCCGGAATGGTTGGCACCATCGCGGCCGGGTGCCAGCCCGACGATCAGAAGGCGCGCCGAAGCTTGGCCGAAGGACCTGACCGGAGCATTGTAGCCCGCAGGATCGCGCAGCCGGCAGGCCTCCCGAAACTCGACCAGGCGCGGGCAGAGCGGACAATCCGGCG
>JAYVMK010000380.1:0-9122 GCA_043758995.1 Lichenibacterium sp.
TTGGCCGACGAAGGCGACCCTCCAGCGCCGGCCCGAGCTTTCGACGGCCTCCACGGCTCGGCTGCGATAGATGCAGCCCTGCGGGAACAGCGCAAGCGGCATCGGATCTTGCGGGATGTCGGCGGAACGGCCCGCCACCCAGGTCAGCCGCTCCGGCCAGCGCGCCAGAGACGGACTGCCGTCGACATCGCGCTTCACCAGTGAGAGGTCGAGGTCGTCCGCCTCGAGGGCTCGGTGGAGCGCGGCACTCCAACCGCTGGTCGTGTCGAGTCGGATGTGAGGGCAGGCCCGCGCGAAGCCTGACAGGAGATCGGTGAGCGTGCGGCCGGCGAAATCCTCGGGAACGCCGAGCCGCACCACGGCGCCATGGCTCGGATCGGCGAGGGCGGAGCGCGCTTCGGCCGAGATGGCGAGCAGGCGGCGCGCGTAGCCGATCAGCACTTCACCCTCCTCGGTCGGCGTCACTTGCCCTCCGACGCGATCGAGGAGGCGATGCCCGAGATCCTCTTCGAGTTTGCGGATCTGCTGGCTCACCGTCGATTGCGTCCGGTGCACGCGGGTCCCGGCGCGCGTGAACCCACCGGCGTCGACGACCGCCACGAACGTGCGCAGGAGGTCGAGATCCAGCGAGGGACTATTTACAATGTCGATGCTCGGCATTCGTCGATCTCATTTCCGAATGGACCAAAGAGGTCCTACAAGGCTGGCCGAGACGCGTCGATGGGAGCCTCGCCATGCTGTCCGGAACACCTCGCCCTACCTGGATCACCTTCGATTGCTACGGCACCCTGATCCAATGGGACGAGGGCCTGCAGGCCGTAGTCGCGGAGATCATCGCCGGCAAGCCCGAGACGATCGACGCCGCGAGGCTGGTCGAGACCTATGACCGGCACGAGCACGCGCTGGAGCAGACAACATAGCATCGATCCTTCCGCGACGTCTCGGGCGAGGCGTTGGGGCTCGCCCTGCGCGATCTGGGCGCCCCCGCCAACGAGGCCGACGCCAGGGTTCTCACGCAGGCGATCGGCCGCATGCCACCCTTTCCCGAAGTCGTTGGCACGCTGGCGGCGCTGAAACGCGCGGGGTTCAAGCTGTGCATCATCTCGAACACCGACGACGACATCATCGCCGGCAACGTGGCCCAGCTCGGCGGCCACATCGACCGCGTGATCACAGCCGAACAGGCCGGGGCGTACAAGCCCTCGCGACGTATCTTCGACTTCGCCCACAGCGCACTGAATGTGACTCTCGACGAGGTGGTCCACGTCTGCGCCAGCCCGCACCTCGATCTCGTCGCCACGCGCGACCTCGGGCTGCGCGATGTGTGGATCGACCGCGGCACGGGCCGCCGCCCCGCCGACGCCTACCGGCCCCATGCGGTCCTGCCGGACCTCGACGGGCTGCCGTCGCTGTTCCACGATGCCGGTTGGATGTGACGCAGAGGGAGACGGGACAGCATGGCTCATGAACTGTTCACGGGGCGCAACGCCGAACCGGGAGACCTCGGCGATGTCGACCGCGATGCGCTGCGACGGGCACGAGTCGATCTCGCAGCCTGCTTCCGCATGGCGGCGCGGCTTGGTCTCGAAGAGGGGATCTGCAACCACTTCTCGGCGCTGGTGCCCGGGCGCGACGACCTGTTCCTGGTCAATCCTTACGGGCTGGCCTTCGCCGAGGTGACGGCGTCGAGCCTTCTCGTCTGCGACTTCGACGGCCAGGTCCTCGACGGCGAGGGCCGGCCGGAAGCGACCGCCTTCTTCATTCACGCGCGGCTGCACAAGCGGGTGCCCCGCGCCCGCGCGGCCTTCCACACCCATATGCCCAACGCCACCGCGCTCAGCATGATCGAAGGGCAACCACTCGCCTGGGCGGGGCAGACCGCGCTGAAGTTCTACGGGCGGACCGCCGTCGACGAGGCCTATAACGGCCTGGCCCTCGACGAGGCCGAAGGCGACCGGATCGCCGCGACCTTGGGCGACTCCGACGTGGTGTTCCTGCGCAATCACGGCGTGATGGTGACGGGCCCGACGATCGCCGAGGCCTGGGACGACCTCTATTACCTGGAACGCGCCGCCGAGGTTCAGGTCAAGGCGATGAGCACCGGGCGCCCGCTGCGGTCCGTCGATCCCGACGTGGCCCGGCGCGTCGCCGCGCAGATGCGCGAGGGCGACCCCGAAAGCGCGCGGCTGCATCTCGAGAGCATCAAGCGACGGCTGCTGCGCGACGATCCCGCCTTCGCGACCTGAGCCCTCCCCGACCACGGCCGCATCGCGGCGATCAGAGGACCCCAGGTCGATGACGGCACCCAGTCCGCGCAAGAGTTGGAAGACCCGCCTGATCCAGTCCGATGCGCGTGTGTCGACAGCGTTCCGCTCCCTGGCGACGCCGGTGTTCAGGGGCTCGACCGTCGTGTTCGACCGCCTCGCCGATGCTCGCGACGACTGGACGGCCGACGATGGCTACACCTACGGCCTCTACGGGACCCCGACCACGCGGGACCTCGCCGCGCGGATCACCGAACTCGAAGGAGCCCACCACACATTCGTGGTTCCCGGCGGCCAGGCCGCCATCGCTCTGATCTTCCTCAGCTACTGCAAGGCGGGCTCGCACCTCCTGGTGCCGGACAGCGCCTATCGCCCGGCCGCCGAACTCGCCTCAAGCCTCCTGGCGAAGCTGGGCGTCGAGGTCGAAACCTATCCGGCGATGATCGGGGCCGGCATCGCGGCGCTGATCCGGCCCGAGACCGCGCTGGTCTGGTGCGAGAGCCCCGGTTCGATCACGATGGAGATCCAGGATATTCCAGCCCTCGTGGCGGCCGCCCATCGGCGCGGTGTCAGCGTCGCGCTGGACAATACCTATGCGGCCGGGGTCCTGTTCGACGCTTTCGCGCAGGGCGTCGATGTCAGCATGCAGGCGCTGACGAAATATGTCGGGGGTCACAGCGACCTCCTGCTGGGGACGGTCTCGGTGCGAGACGAGGTGCACCGCCGCACCGTCGGCGACATGCATCGCCTGCTCGGCCTGGCGGTGTCGCCCGACGATTGCAGCCTCGCCCTTCGCGGATTGCAGACCCTCGGCCTCCGTCTCGAAAGGCTGGAAGAGACGACGCTGATCGTGGCGCGTTGGCTGGCCCAGCGGCCGGAGATCGAACGCGTTCTCCACCCCGCGCTGCCGGGCAGTCCCGGCCACGACATCTGGCGGCGGGATTTCAGGGGATCCGCCAGCGTCTTCTCGATCGTCTTTCGCGCCGACCTCGGCCGCGAGGTCGTGACGCGCTTCGTCGACGGGCTTCGACTGTTCAAGATCGGCTTCAGTTGAAGCGGGGTGACGAGCCTTGTCATGGCCTACGAAAGCGTGGCGCGCGGAGCCGTCGACTTGGGTCCTCGTCTCGTGCGCCTCAACGTCGGCCTGGAAGACGTCGACGACCTGATCGCCGATCTCGCAGCGGCGTTCGACGGGGCAGGGCGTCGGGGGCCGTAGAGCGTCGGTGCGTCCGGTGAGTCTGCATGGCACGATAACCCGGCCAGGCCGACGATCTGGCGAGAATGTACGATGTGGAGTACGCGACAAGGGTCGGGTCCCACTCGACTGGATGCTGTCAGATCAGAACGGCAGAGGGGGGAAGCAGATGAGCAAGTTCCTCGTGATGTACCAAGTCCCTGTCGCGGTCATCGAAAACTGGAAGACGACGGACGTCGAGACCCGCAAACCCGCAGAAGAGAAGATGCGGCAGCAGTGGGACGCGTGGATGGGCGAGTATGGGCCTGCTGTCACCACGACGGAAGCCGCAGGCCGCACCAAGCGAGTGACGGCGGATGGCATTGCCGATACCAAGAACGACCTCATGCTCTACTCGACCGTCGAAGCACCCTCGCACGAGGCCGCCGCCGCTATGTTTGCCGCGCACCCTCATCTCCAGATTCCGCAATCCTGGATCGAGATCACGGAGGTGAGAGCGATGGGCGGCCCACAGGGCTGATCCCGACGCTGTAAACAGTATCGCTGTCTCGTTTCAGCGTACGTCAGCAGGAGTTTGACATACGGCAGAGAAAAGTCGGACTTGCCGGCCGCTGCTCCGAGGGTCTGAACCCACTCAGGCTGATTGTGCCGAATCTGCTTTCGACCCAACAACGTCATAGGAATGGCGTGGCTGCTCCTCGAAAGCGGTCGCTCGAACCCTTGGGACGGTGCCCTTCTGCCCTCCTGATGCCGATATGGTCGAACGGCGAGCGGTTCGCTCGATCGCATCGGCAATGGCCAGGTGCAAGGATGGCGGCAGATCGTGGCCCATCCCGGCGATCAACGTCATCTCCGCATCCGGGATCGAGGCCGCGGTATCCTCGCCGCAGGCAGGAGGAAAGAGAGGGTCGTCCGTCCCGTGAATGACGAGTGTCGGCGCCGTGATCGCGGCAAGCCGTGAACGGCGGTCGCCAGCCACTCCGACGGCCGCGACCTGTCGTCCGAACCCACCCGGCGCACGGCCTCGCCGAACCTCCTCCTGAAGGAGAGCGCGGCAGGTACCTTCGTCGAACGGATGAGCCGTGCCCGCAATGCGGCATGCGAAGGCGACGCCGTGATCGAGAAAGCCCGCGTCGTCCAAGACGGGATCGGGAACGGGACGCATCATCATCTCAATCGCGTCGGGCGCGGCCCGTGGCAGACCCGGATTGCCTGTGCTCGACATGATGGCGGTGAGCGAGAGCACGCGGGACGGGTGCTCGCTCGCCATGATCTGGGCGATCATGCCGCCCATCGAGCGGCCGACAACGTGGGCTCGGGGGATGGACAGGGCATCGAGCAATCCGAGCGCGTCTGAGGCCATGTCGTCGAGCGTGTAGGTGAGTTCGGGCCGCCGTCCTTCGGCGAGCGCGGACGTCAAGGCTGCAAAGTCCATCGCGCCGTGCTCAGTGAAGTGAGTCGAGCGTCCTGTGTCCCGGTTGTCAAACCGCACGACACGGTAGCCGCGCGTCACCAGCTCGCGGCAGAAGGGGGCTGTCCAGCGGATCATCTGCGTACCGAGCCCAGCGATGAGAAGGATCGTCTCAGCCCCCTCGTCGCCGAAGCTGTCATAGGCCAGGGTGATGCCGTTGGTCACCAAACAGGCAGACCTGTGTTCCCCGCTCATATCCGGACGGCCCGGAGCTGCTCCACCCAGTGGACAAGACGCTCCCTCATCATCCGGTCGCGGACGTATCCAATCTCTTCAGCATCCAACCGCTCGACGATCTCGTAACTAAACGCCTCCGCCCCTTGCGTATTCCACGCGCTCTGGAGCGAACCATGCGTGTTCGTGCCCTGCCGGAGGGTGAACCAGAGACGGTTTTGGATCTTGGAGAGGTCGGGCGCGCCGCCGACCCAGACCTCACCGGACGCCAAGCAGCGGACGGCGTAGATGCCGCCTTCGACCTCTCGCTTCTTGTAGGCGTTCACAGCCACCTTTCGGTCTTCGGTTCTCATCACAGGCCCTCGCAGATGGCAGCGACGCTACCGAAGGCGGTACCTTCGTACAATATCACCCGGGTAGAATTAATGGCGGGTGACCGCTCCGACTATGAAGGTTAAGATGGAGGTGCGATGCTAGATGACTCGATGAGGACAATCACCGCGTTCGTGGGCGTGCGGCGGCTCGCCAGCGGTCGCTTGATGGACGTGGCTCTCGCCATCAAAGCGTGGACGGCGGAAGACGGTAACCCGATCTTGGCCTTCGACGACAAGTCGGGTGCCGTCATCGACCTTGATCTGCGTGGAACCGAAGCGGAGATCACCGCACGGTTCGCCGAATTCCAAAATGCGGAAGACGTCGCGAGCCGCGTCGACAGCCGACCGAATCCCGATGGTGCTTCTAGGAGCCGTGGTCGCCCGAAGCTCGGGGTCGTCGCCCGCGAGGTAACGCTGCTTCCCCGCCAATGGGAGTGGCTCTCGTCCCAGCCGGGAGGAGCATCACAAGCGTTGCGGCGCCTCGTCGACGAAGCGCGGCGGGCAGATGGTGGGCAGACCCGGATGAAGGTCGCGAGGGAAGCCGCGTACCGCTTTCTTTCGGCCCTGGCTGGCGATCTGCCCGGGTTTGAGGAGGCGATCCGGGCGCTCTTCGCCGGGGATGCCGAAGGCTTTGCCGACCGCATGACGGCATGGCCCCTCGATATCCGAGACCACGCGCTGAAGCTTGCAGCCCTCGCCTGAGCAAACGCCCTGTGGACAGCTGAGGTTTGCGGACGAGCAACGTCGGATTTTCCAGATCCGCGTCAGCAAGCCGACATTCCGGAACCCTCCATTCTCTGACGTTCAGGGTCGACCTGATCGGGTTCAGACCCCTGCCACCGACGGGCGGGCGATGACGACGAGGGCTCACCCCCTCGGGTCCTTGTGGATCGGGTCGACCCAGTAGACGGCCTCGGGATGCTCGACCGGGTCGACATCGGTGATGTTGACCACGACGGCTTCGTTGTCGGAGCGCACCAGCACGCATTCGAGGACGTTGTCGGGGTCGGCGTTGATCTCCTGGTGCGGCACGTAGGGGGGCACGAAGATGAAGTCGCCCGGGCCGGCCTCCGCCACGAACTCCAGCCGCTCGCCCCAACGCATCCGCGCCCGGCCGCGCAGGACGAAGATGACGCTTTCCAGCGCGCCGTGATGATGCACGCCGGTCTTGGCGTCGGGCTGGATCGCCACGGTGCCGGCCCAGATCTTCTGCGCGCCCACGCGGGCATGGTCGATGGCGGCCTGCCGGAACATGCCGGGCGTCTGCGCGGTGTTGGGATCGAGCTGGTCGCCGCGGATGACGCGAATGCCGTCGTGCTTCCAGCGCTCGGCGTCGCTGCCGTGGTGGTGGTCGTCGCCCATGGCGTCGTGTTCTCCTATTCGGCCGCGACCCGCGGGGCCGCGGCATCCCGCTCCGCCACCAACGCCCGGACCCGGGGCAGGAGATCCCGCCCATAGACGGCTGCGTCGGCGATGGGATCGAAGCCGCGGATCAGGATCGCGTCGATGCCGAGATCGTAATAGTCGAGCATCGCATCCGCCACCTGGTCGGGCGTGCCGACCAGGGCCGTGGTGTTGCCCTGCGCGCCGGTGAGGCCCGCCATGCCGGTCCAGAGCCGCTTGTCGAGCCGCGCGCCCTGGGCGGCGGCGGCGAGGAGGCGCTTCGAGCCTTCGTTGGCGGGGTCGCGGGCGATGCCGGTTCCGTCGAAGCGGCGGTTGTTGCTGTCGCGCACCTCGCCGGCTTCGATCCGCGCCTTGGCGGTGGCGAGGAGGTGATCCGCCTTGGCCCAGGCCTCCTCCTCGGTCTCGGCCAGGATGGGACGCAGCGACAGCGAGAAGCGCGGCGACCGTCCGTGCGGTGCCGCTGCGGCGCGCACGCGACCGATCAGCTCGCGCACCTGGGCATGGGTCTCGCCCCAGAGCGCATAGATGTCGGCGTGGCGCCCGGCGACGCGCAGGGCCGCCTCCGAGGCGCCGCCGAAATAGACCGGAATGCCGCCCGGCTGCAGCGGTTTGATGCCGCCGAAAGCACGCTCGATCTGATAGTAGCGGCCCGAATAGTCGAAGGGCTCGCGGCTGGTCCATTCGCGCCGCAGGATGTCGAGATATTCGTCGGTCCGGGCGTAGCGCTCGTCCTTGGTGAGATGGTCGCCGTCCTGCGCGAGCTCGGCATCGTTGCCGCCCGTGATCATGTGGACGCCGACCCGACCGCCGCTGATGTGGTCAAGCGTCGCCAATTGCCGTGCCGCGAGGGTCGGCGCCGTGAAGCCGGGACGATGGGCGATCATGAGGTTCAGCCGGGTCGTCACGGAGGCGACGTGCTGGGCCACCAGGATCGCCTCGGGCGAGGTCGAGTGGAAGGCCAGAAGCACCCGGTCGAAGCCGCCATCCTCCTGCACCTGGGCCAGCGTCTCGACATAGGCGAGGTCGAGCGGCGCGCCGAAGGGCGGCAGTGTCTCGGAGGCGCTGTAATTGCCGACGAAGCCGATGAATTCGATGGGCATGGTTGGGGCTCCTGGTCAGAGATCGAGGGCGGCACGGCCCGCGGCAAGGCGCGCCGTATCGGGCTGGGGCGAATGGATGCGGCCGCAGAGCACGTCGCGCAGATGACGCTCCAGCGGATTCTGGCGGCTGATGCCGTGGTTGCCGGAGAGGGCGAGGGCGCCCTCGACGGCCGCGATGGCGTTCTCGGTCACCGCCACCTTGAGAAGGTTGCTTTCGACGCCCGACGGCACCTCGCCGGCATCGACGTCCCGCGCCAACGCGCGCAGCAGCCGCGCATCGACGGTGAGCCGTTCCTCGATGGCGCCCAAGGCCTCCTGCAGGCGCGGAACCGTCGCCAGCGCGGCGCCGAGATTGGCGGGCTTGCGCTCGTGGAGGAAGCCGACGAGCCAATCGCGCGCCGCCCGGGCCACGCCGTCGTAGAGCGCGCCCAGCAGCACCGTCTGCCAGGCGGCCTGGCCTGGATCGCGGGCGGTCCAATCCTCCGGACGGCGCAGGTCGACGGCATGGTCGAGCGGGATCCGCACATCCTCGAAGACCGCGTCGTGGCTGGCCGTCGCCCGCATGCCGAGCGGATCCCAGGTCTCCTCGATCCGCAGGCCGGGCGTGTCGGTGCGCACCAGGAACTGGCCGGTGCGGGGCGCCTCCTCGTTGGTCCTGGCCCAGACGATGCCCCAGGTCAGGCCCGGGATGCCGGTCGAGTAGATCTTGCGACCGGTGATCGACCAGCCCTCGGCGGTGCGCCGCGCCGTGGTGGCGGGCAGGCCGCCGCGCAACGGCGTGCCGAGCTCCGGCTCGACCCGCAGCGCGTTGACGAGGGCGCCGCTCTGCGCGGCCTCCTCCAACACGCGGCGCGCCAGATGCGCCGGCCAGCGGTCGCCCGGCAGGCTCGCGAGGTTGATATATTGCATGGCGAGGACGAGAGCCGTCGAGGGGTCGCCCCTGGCGATCGCGCCCACCACCGTCATGGCGTCGACAAGACCGCCGCCGCGCCCTCCATGCGCGACCGGTGCCGTCAGGGCGAGGAGCCGGGCCTCGTGCAGACGCTTGAAGTTGGCATGCGGAAAGGCGCCGGACGCGTCGTGCTGCGCCGCCGTGGCGGCGAATGCGGTGCCGAGCGCGCCGGCGGTTTCGGCGAGGCT
>JAYVMK010000381.1:0-10995 GCA_043758995.1 Lichenibacterium sp.
CCGGCCGGCGCGGCGTCGCCACGGAACTGAGCGCGACCTATTTCCGCGACGCGCTGCACTACCTCGAGCGCGAGGCCTCGCGCCTCGCCGTGCCGTCGCTGTTCGATGCCCTCGACGAGCTGGCCGGCTCCGGCCGGCCGGCCGACGTCGCCGCCTGATCGGCAGCACCCATGACCGCCAAGGGAGGAGACCGTGTTCGCGACATCCTCGCGAATGCGACGGCGGGGCCGTCCTCGTCGTCGGACGCCCTCGCGCGCGCAGCCCTGCACGGCGCCACCATGCTGGCGCCGGAGGACTCGGCCGGGCCGGGGCCCGACGGCTTCGACGCGCCGCCGCCGTGGGACGAGATCGAGGACGATGCCGAACCATCCGACACGCGCGCCGAGCGCGTCGACCCGGAGGTGGTGGCGGAATGCGCCCGGCTCGACCAGAGCGATACCGACAACGGCCGCCGCCTGCTGCTGCACTTCGGCGACGACATGCTGGTGCTGGAGACGGAGGGTGTCGCCTCGGCGGACTATCTCGTCTGGACCGGCAAGCATTGGGACGGCGCCTCGGGTAACGATGCCTCGATCCGCACGGCGCAGCGCGTCGGCGCCCGCATCGCGCTCGAGGCCGACTATCTCGCTTATTCGCTGGCCGAACTGACGATGGTGAAACGCGCCGAGCCGCTGTTGGCGAAAGAGGTGAAGGACCTCACGCCGGCGGAGCGCCAGGCGGTCGAGGACGCCAAGGCGGTGCCGACGGCGCTCGCCGGCCGGCGCAAGTCGCGCCGCGCCTTCGGGGTGACCACGAAGAACCAGGGCCGCATCGCCAACATGCTGCGCATGGCGGCGCCGCACATCACCCGCAAGCCGGACGCCTTCAACCACGACCCGATGCTGGTGGCGGTCGACGGCCATACGCTGCGCTTCAGGCGCGAGCGCGTCGAGGATCTGGAAAACCCGGATCCGGACAGCCGCCGGTTCATCAGCGAGGCCGCCCTTGAGGTGACGGAGGGCCACGATCGCGCGCATCTCATCACCAAGCTGATGCCGGTGGCCTACGATCCCGCAGCCAGGTGCCCCTTGTGGGATGCGTTCCTCGACGAGTTCCTGCCCGACCCGGCCGTGCGCCGCATGGTGCAGGTGTTCTCCGGCCTCGGCATGACGGGAATCGGCCTGCAGCGCGTGATGTTCCACTACGGCTCCGGCGCAAACGGCAAATCGGCCTTCATGGAAACGCTGATGCGCGTGATGGGCCCGCTCGGCGTCGGCCTGCCGGCCGCCTCTCTCGTCGGCGAGAGCAAGGCGACCGGAAACCAGGCCAACCCCGATATCGCCCGGCTCTACGGCGCCCGCATCGTACGCGTCGCCGAGCTGCCGCCGAACGAGCCTGTGAAGGAGGAGCTCGTGAAGCTGCTGACCGGCGGCGAACGCATGCCGGCCCGCAACCTGTTCAAGGGGTTCTTCGAGTTCACGCCGGTGTTCAAGGCGCATCTCTCCGGCAACGGCCTGCCACGCATCGACGGCACCGACAACGGCATCTGGCGCCGCATGGTTGTGGTGCCATGGGTCAAGACGATTCCCGAGGAGCGCCGCCGCGACCTGCACGAGGTGGTGGCGGAGTTTGTGACCGAAGGCTCCGGCATCCTCAACTGGATGGTCGAGGGCGTGCTGATCTTCATCCGCGAGGGTTTCGTGGTCCCGGAGGCGGCGCGCACCGCGACGCAGGACTATCGCGACGAGATGGACCCGGTAGGTCAGTTCGTGAACGCCTGCGTCAAAGAGAGCGCGGGCAACAAGGTCCAAGCCTCGACCATGTACACTGCCTACGAGACGTGGTGTCTGGCGAATGGCATGACGGCGTTCAAGCAGACCGCCTTCGGTCGGAAGATCAAGCAGAAGCTGACCCGCGTCGACACGGGCGGTCTCCGGTTCTTTACCGACTGCGTGCTCCACTCCGTCCCGGCACGTCCGGCACCGGACTACGACGACCGCTAACCCGCAGCCCACATGCTCGGGACAACCCTCTCGATGCCTCATAAGCATGAGGGTTATGAGGGTTACATGAGGGTTTGGGCGAACCCTCATGACGCCATTCAGCAAGCGATGACAAGGCCTTAACTCGTGCCCATGAGGGTTATGAGGGTTTTTGCGTGCGTATAGAAGCATACGGGGTTCGGGGTGAACGTCCTTCGGAACGAATATCTCTATACAGGTATGTCTAAACCCTCGTAACCCTCATTAGGTGGAAACAAGTATATGATTAGATTGGGAGATCGAGGCTTGAGGGTTGGTCCAGAACCCTCATTGAACCCTCATAACCCTCATGATCCCCAGAGATGACCATGACCAGTCCGATGCGGAGCCTCGACATCGAAGCCGCCCTCCGTTGGGCGTTCCGGGATGAACTGCCGAAACGGGAGGCGATGCCGATGGGAGCGAGCCGCATGGTCCGCTCCGTCGGATCGTCCTCGGCCCGGGTCGAGACCGGCGAGAGCCTGACCCAGATGATGATGGGCCTCGGCGCCAATCGCTACGGCGTGGTGCCGGACCTCGCCGGGATCGGCGAGGCGCATCCCGACGCGGTGACGATCGGCCGAGCCGTCGCGGAGCTCGACCGCATGGAGATCGGCGTGCCGCCGGATTGGAAGCCTCTGGCCGAGATGGATGACCTCTCGCCCGAGGTGACGCGGCTGATCCAGGCGGCGGTGGATGGCATCTCGGCCGACGTGTCGAGCCGCACCCGCCTGTTCGGCATAAAAACCTCGTCGCTCGTGCGCCGCCACGCCCTTGATGGCGGCGCGCCGGCCTGGGAAGCCAAGGTGCCGAGCGTGAAAGTCGTGTCCACGCCGAACGGCCAGCCGATGTGGTTCGTGAGGCGCATGAGCTGGTCGAAATCCGTCGACGGTCGCGACGTTGCCGAGGAGATCGAAGAGAACGGCTACAATCCGCGCTCGAAACGTCCCTATGGCGACGCGTATCGCAAGATGTTCCTCGACCCTGATCCCTCGGCGGCGATTCTCGGCCGGGCCGAATATGAGATCTGGCACGCGGCGCTCGACGCCTTGACTTCGGATCTCGCGACGAAGCTGACGTCCATCCGCCTCACGCCCTCGCGCCGGGTGCCGCGGCCGTGGATCGAAGGCGATCAGGCGCCTTCGGTATTGCCCGATCTCTCCGATCTGGGGCCGCTTGTTCCCTTCGTGTCACGCAAAGCAGGTTCACCGCGCGAGAGGGCTATCTGAGCCGCTATGGGAGGCATGGGAGGCTTTGGGAGGGTTTTTGCATTATTTCCCTCCCATGAGCTTGACCTGCGGCGTGAGCTGCGCTTATCCTCCGGACATTGATAGATTGACCAATGGCCTCGGCGCTTCCGCTCCGGGGCTTTTTACATTTCTGGAGGTCTGTCATGTGCCGCTGTGCCGAGCGCCGTGAGGCCGTGACGCTGGCGGCTTCGGCTCTGGTCAAGGGCGACATGTCTGCCATGCTGCAATCCGGTGCCTTCGTGGCGTCGAGCGCTCTGGCCGATGCCGCCTCTGCCGCTGCATCGCTTCGCGCTGCCGCTCATGCGCGGTTGCGTCGTCGGTGAGCGGCTTCGAGGTCAGGGTCGCTTTCACGGCCAAGAGGTTCGACCCATCCCGCGTGGCCACCGCGATTGCGCGCGGCCTCAATGAAGGCGGGGACCTGGTGCGGACGAGGGTGCAACGCGCCCTCAAAACGCAGACCAACGTGAAGAACTACCGCTCGGTCACGTCGCGTGTCCGAACTGTCCGTGCCTTCGCCGGCTCGTTACACTACGACATCGTCGCCTCGGGCAAGGGTATCCCGATCAGCGAGTTCCCGGTCTCGGTCACGTCCAAGGGCGTGGATGCCAAGACCTGGGGCGTCGATCACCTGTTCAAGCGGTCGTTTCAGGAGACGAACGGCAAGCTGCGGGCGCGCCTCGGCACCTCGCGCTTCCCGATCCGCGCGCTCTACGGCCCGTCGCTCCCGAAGGAGTTGGGTCGCGGAGACATCCCCGGTGTCTTCGCCGCTGCGACCGCGCAGTTCGTACCGCCCGCCATCGTCAAGCACCTCGCCCGCGTCCTGGGGTAGGGGTACCCCCCCTAACGGGTCCTTCCCCCGACCCGAAACCCCTGCGATGCCGCTGCAGCCCGAAGTCTCACCAGTGGCCCAATCTCGAAAGCGATACACGCTTCCGCACATGTGCATTGCACGCTTCCGGTGAGCTATGAGCGATACGCATAGCGCCGAGTTGGTGAGCCTGTCTCGGGCTGCCGAGCTGCTGACATCTGCCGGCGACGCCGTCGATCGGACCTCGCTGTCCCGCTACGTCGCCCGGCATGCCGACGCGCTGAAGCCGGTGACACAGGGCCGATCTACCCTCGTCGATATCGCCCTGCTGAAGCGGCACCGGAAGGAAAACATCCGGCTCACCTCGGATGCCAAGCCGTTCGAGGGCGCCCGGTCCAAGGTCGACGAGAGCAAGGCCAAGATCAGGGTCGATCGGCAGATCCGGGAACTCGAGCTCGGCCGCCAGCTCAAGGCGCTGACCTTGGTGTCAGAGGTCCAGGCGGCCGGCACCGCGGCCATCGCGGCAATGCGCTCCGCCTACGCCCTGGCGGTCAACGACATCGCCGAGGCCATGGCCCTGGCGCTGGGCAGCGAGGCCCGCCTCGTGCGGCCTCACCTTCGAGCGCTGGAGACGAAAGCCTTGGACGCCTTCGTACGCAGCTTGTCCGACGGTACGGCTGCCCTGAGCAGGTGAGTGACAACCGCGCCGCCGATCTGCGGCGGGAGTTTCCCGACCTCGCCGGCGGCCTCGACGTGCTGTTCAACGCGCTCGGCACGGCGGCCACGCCTGTCCAGGAACTGACGGTTTCGGAGCATGCTGATCGGTACCGCAAGGTCTCGGCGGAATCGGGTTCCCGCTGGCCAGGCGACTGGCTGACGGCGCGCTTCCCCTACGTGCGCCAGCCGACCGACTGCCTGCATCCCGACCATCCGGCCCGGTCTGTCCGGTGCAAATGGTCGGCGCAGACGGGCAAGTCCGAGATCGGCGTCAACTGGTTCTGTTTCATCGTCGACCGGGCGCCAGGTCCGATGCTGACGATGCTGCCCTCCCTCGAGGAGGCGTTGAAGTACAACCGGGTCAAGCTGCAGCCGACCATCGACGCGTCGCCGCAGATCCGGCACCGCGTCCGGCCGGAGAACACGCGAGACGAGGCGGCGTCCACCACCGCCTTCAAGCGCTTCGCCGGCGGCTTCGACCAGATCGTGACGGCCAGCTCCTCCAAGGGGCTGCAGATGGTCACGATCCGCTACCTCATCGCCGAGGAGGTCAGCGAATACGAGAAGGATGTGGGCGGTCGCGGCTCGCCGCTCGATCAGGGGCGTGCCCGCCAGAAGCGCTTCGGCGACCTCGCCAAGGAGCTGATCGTCGCGACCCCGGGGCTCGTCGGCGACTGCCTGATGAGCGAGCTTTACGACGACGGAGACCGTCGCGAGTGCTACCTGCCGTGCCCGTCGTGCGGTCAGTATCAGGTGCTGCGGCACGAGAACATGCAGCCGCCGAGCCCCGGCACGGCGAACCGCGTCACCTTCGCCTGCATCGCCAACGGCTGCGTCATCGACCAGATCAGCCTGCCGGCTATGCTGGGGCGGCATTATTGGGTGCCGAAGCGAGTGGAAGAGGGTGAGCCGCCGGTCCCGGAGATCATCGCGCCGGAGGATATCGACGGCTTCGCCGTGCTGCCCTGCGCGGGTCGGGTGCGGAATTGGCAGCCGAGCTGGGCCATCTGGGCGGCCTACTCGCCGGCCGAGATGTGGGGCGACATCTGGGGCCGCGGCGAGAAGGCGGCGGGTGATCCCGTCAAGGAGAAGCCGTTCTACCAGCAGGATCTCGGCCTCGCCTACGAGATCAAGACCGACGTTCCGGATTGGGAGAAGCTCCTCGCGGTACGGACGGAATGGCCGCAGAACACCGTGCCGTGGCCCGCTTGCGTGCTCACCGGCTTCATCGACGTCCAGGGTAACCGCTTCGAGTGGGGCGTTTACGCCTTCGGGCCCGGCTTCCAGGCCTGGCCGGTGGCGCGGGGCATCATCAACGACCACTACGAGAGCGACGGCGCCTGGGCCCAGATCGACGCCCTGACGGCGCGGCGCTGGCCGACGGCCTCGGGCCGCGAGCTCGACGTCATGGTGTGGGGCATCGACACGGGCGCTTTCACCCAGGCGCTCTACGATCGCGTCGCCGGCCGTCACTTGCTGCAGGCGACGAAGGGCGAGAACCGCCCCCGCGCCGTGCCGTTCAAGCTCACGCGCGCGGATCTCCGCGACGCGCGGGGCAAACCCATTGCGGGCAAGCGGATCGACCTCGGTCTCATCGGCAACTTCGACCTGAAGCAGTCGGTATACGACGGCCTCCGTCACCTCGTGGCTGGTCCGGACAGCGCCGGCCGCTATCCGCGCGGCACGATCCACCTGCCGACGTGGTTCGGCGAGGACAACCTGAAACAGATCACCGCCGAGGTCCTCATCGACCCGCGCATGATCGACACGAAGGGCAAGAAGAAGACCCTCGTGAAGACGGGCGAGGCGCGCGAATGGCGCAAGCGCTCGCACCAGGCGAACGAGGATCTCGACATCGCTGTCGGCTGCCGCGCGCTCGCCTGGGGCGAGGGTGCCGGCGAGATCGATGCGGCGCGATGGGACCAGCTCGCCGCCGAAGCCCATGGCGCCCCGCAGTGGGCGCCGGACCTGTTCACCCCGGCGCCGCTCGCGGCGCCGTCCACCACCGCCGAAACGGGAATTCCCGTTTCGGTCGTCGCCCCACCATCACCTACAGAGGACGCCGCCACCATGCTCGACCGTCTTCTGCGCGACCAGGCCGACCTGTGACCATGGCTCAGCCGACCGTCGCCGATGTGCTGCAGTGGCAGGCGTGGCTCGCCGCGGCGCGCCTCGCCTATCACAACCTGATGACCGGGCAGGCCGCCGTCGAAATCGCGGTCGACGGAGCCACCTTCGTCACCAAGTTCGCCAAGCCCAACGCGGCGGACCTGCAGGCCTATATCTCGCGCCTCGAGGGGCAGATCGCGGCAGCGGAGCCGGACGGCGAGCTCCGCGGCGGCGCCATCGGCTTCATCGTCTGACGGCATGAATCCTCGCCCCGTGTTCGGCCCCTCCGGCGATGTTGTCCCGGCGGGCGAGATCGCACGCCTGCGCGCCTCCGCCACCTTCGGCACCGGGCCGGTCAGCGATTACGAATCGCCCTATGCGGCGGCGTCCTACTTTCGGCAGGATGTCGCTGCTTGGCGCCCGTCAAACGTATCGGGCGACTTTGCCAGCCTGCAGCGTCGCGACATCACGGTCGCCCGCGTCCAGGACCTGCTGCGCAACGACCGCCACGCCAAGGCGGCGGAGAACCGCCTTGTCGACATGCTGGTCGGCAAGGGGCTGCTCTGCTGTCCGAAGCCCGACTACGTCGCGCTCGGTATCACCCATGATCAGAGCCGCGATCTCGCCAAGCAGATGAAGGCGGAGTGGCGTCACTTCGCCGAGGATCCGCGCCGCTACTGCGACCGCACCCGCCGCCTAACCATGAACGGGCTGTGGCGCCAGTTCGCCAAGACCCTGTCGCGGCTCGGCGAATGCACCGCCGTGCTGACGCTGAACGACTTCGGTCCGGCCCGCTATGCCACCTCGGTCCTGGCGGTGGACCCGTACCGCCTGTCGAACCCGCAGGAGGCGAATGACACAGCCCGGCTGCGCGGCGGTGTCGAGATGGACTACGCCAGCGTGCCGGTCGCCTATCACGTCCGCAACGCCCACCTCGGCGACTACTGGGCCGGGCAGGATGCCGTGTCCTGGACGCGGGTACCGCGAGAGACGGACTGGGGGCGCCCCGTCTTCGTTCACGCTTTCGAGCCGGACCGCGAGGGCGACACGCGGGGCGTTTCGCCCTTCGTCACCATCGTCAATTCGTTCCGGATGCTCGGCAAAATCGCCGACAACGAGGCTGCCGCTAAGGCGCTGAACGCCCTGTTCGGCGCCTTCGTCACGTCGAGCCTGCCGGCCGAGGAGGTAGCGCGCAAGCTCACCACCGGCGACAAGGCGCTGTCGACATCCGACACGCGCATGCTGGAGTTGATGCAGCACTTCGCCAAATATCCGGCGACGCTGGGCGGCGTCCGCATTCCGGTGCTGCCCCCCGGCACCGAAGTGTCCATGAACACGGCGGAGCGTCAGACCACCGCCTATCAGCATTTCCAGACGGCCTTCCTTCAGTCGGCCGCCTCCGTCCTCGGCCTGTCCTACGAGCAAGTCTCCATGGACTGGAGCCGCACCAACTACAGCTCGGCCCGCGCCGCGCTGAACGAGGTGTGGCGCTCTTTGTCGACGCTCTTCGCCCGAATGGTCGACCAGGTGGTGACCCCCATCTGGTTCGCCGTCATGGATGAAGCCTTCGACCGCGGCTACATCGTGCCGCCGGCCGGCGCGCCGGACTTCATGGACATGCCCGGCGCCTATCTGCGCTGCCGCTGGATCGGCCCGGGCCGCGGCTACATTGATCCCGTTAAGGAAGCTGAGGGCGGTTCGCTGCGCCAGGAGGGTCTGCTCTCGACGCTCGAGGACGAACTAGCCGAACTCGGTCGCGACCTCGAGGAGACACTCGACCAGCTCGAGTTCGAAGCGGCCGAGCTTGATCGACGCGGGTTGCAGCGCCGCTCGATCGTGGCGGCCATCCAGCCCGCCAACAAGCTGAAGCCCGACAGCGAGGAAGCCGAGGAGCCGGTCAGCGGCTCGGGTGCGACTGGGCAGGGAGGCCAGAGCCAGTGACCTATCTTCCCCGCATCGCCGGCCGGTTGTTCAACGTGCCTCTGCTCGTGATGCCCGAGACGGCACTCGCGGTCGCGGCGAACCTGTCGGATCGGCTTGGCGTCGACATGGAAGGCGTCGACTTACCTGCCGGTGCGCGTCGCGAGGACCTGCGGCCGGGAGCCTTCACGGTCGGCCGCTCGCGCTCCGACGACGACGAGGATGCGCCCTACAGCATCCACGACGGCGTCGCCACGATCACGATACACGGCGAGCTCGTGAATCGCGGCTCCTGGCTCGACGCCTATTCCGGCCTCGTGTCCTACGACGCCCTCACGGCGGCGTTGCGCCAGGCCGAAGCCGATCCTGCCGTCAAGGGTATCCTGCTCGACATCGACAGTCCGGGTGGCGAAGCCTCGGGCTGCATGGAAACGGCCGATGTCGTGCGCGCCGTCGCCGGCACGAAGAAGGTCAGTGCCTTCGTCAACGGTTTCGGGTGCTCGGCCGCCTATGCGCTCGCGGCGGGCTGCACGGACATCACGGTGACACCCTCCGCCATGGTGGGTTCGATCGGCGTGGTGATGATGCACGTCGACCGCTCGGCGGCGCTCGGCAAGGCCGGCCTCAAACCGACCCTGATCCATGCCGGCGCTCATAAGGTTGACGGCCACTCGACCGCGCCGCTCGCCGACGACGTTCGCGACCGTCTGCAGGCCCGCATCAACGGTGCCTACGACCTTTTTGTCGGCTCGGTCGTGTCTCACCGTCCCATGACCGACGCCGCCGTGCGCGGGACCGAAGCCGGCGTTTTCATGGGTGCCGATGCCGTCAAGATCGGTCTCGCCGACCGCGTCGGCACGATCGACGACGCTCTCGGCACTCTCCCGGAGCCAGCCGTGACGGGCCAGTTCTACTCTTTCCAAGGATCCTACATGGGCACGCCCAACGAAACCGTTTCCCGCGCCTCCCACGATTCCGCGCTGGCCAGCCTGCGCGCCGAGCTCGAAAGCGGAACCGCTTCGACCGTCACGGCGGCCCGCACCGAGGGTGAAAAGGCTGGCGCTGCTGCCGAGCGCGCCCGCATCTCGGGCATTCTCGGCCACGCCGAAGCCAAGGAACGTGCCAACCAGGCGCATCACCTCGCCTTCTCGACCAGCATGACGGTCGAAGACGCCGTCGGCCTCATGGCCGCCTCGGCCAAGGATGCCGCCCCGGCCGCCACCGGGCCGCTCGGCCGCATGGGTTTCGTGCCGAAGCCCCACGTGCAGCCGGATACGACCGGAGCCGAGGCGAAGGTTGAGGCCGACCACGGCTGGGGCGGCATCGTCCAGGCCAGCAACCAGGCCGCGGGCATCAAGTCCCGCTGATCCACCCTGCCGCGCGGACCGGCTCAGCCGCGGCGCGCTGATCTCCCTCCCACGTCGAGACGTCCATGCCGCAGACCGCATCCAATTTCGTCGTCGAGGAAGGCGCCCATCCTGGCGGCTTCATCGTGTCCGAGCGCGAAGGCTACTATTCGCGCGATACCATCAACGTCCTGCTGCAGCCCGGCCAATATGTCGTGCCCGGTCAGGTGCTCGGCGCGCTCGTCAATGTCGCCCTCGCCACGGCTGTCGCCACCCCGGTCGGCGGCGACGCCGGAGACGGTGCTTTGACGCTCGACGCCCAGGCGCCGATCCGCACCGATGCCTCCGATGGCGTCTACCAGGTCGAGTTCATCACCGGCGGCGCCACGGCCGAGTTCAATCTGCTCGATCCGAGCGGGAGCCTCGTCGGAACCGGTGCGGTTGGTACGCCCTTCGTCGGCCCGCTGAAATTCGTCATCGCCGACGATGCTGCGAAGCACTACGTGCCCGGCGACCGCATCATGATCACGGTCGTGGTGCCGCCCACGGCCTATCAGTGCGTCCCGCTCAACTTCGGTGCCGTCGACGGCAGCCAGCGCCCGGCCGGCTTCGCGGTCTATGGCGCGGGCTGCCCGGCCGACGCCCAGGCGCCCCGCACGGTCCGCATCGCTGGCCTGATGCGCGAGGCCGAGGTGCGCGACATTGACGTCGTGTGGCCGGTCGGCGCCACCATCGGCCAGATCGCCGAAGCTTCGGTCCAGCTCCGCGCCCGCGGGCTCATCCTCCGCGAGAGCGTCCGTCCCCTCCTGCCGCAATAGCGGCTCACCCATCCCGCGCGCGGCCCG
>JAYVMK010000382.1:0-4198 GCA_043758995.1 Lichenibacterium sp.
TTTTTCGAAGTGCAACAGCCCGCTACCACCACGCCGAACGGGCTCGGCCTAAGCTTCGCCTCAACGCCGCCACGAGACGGCCTGGAGGAACGATATGAGAGGGAGAGTGCGATCCGTCGCGGCCGCGGGACTGATGGCGATCTGGATGGCCGGTCCAGCTGCGGCCCAGATGGCGGCACCGGAAGCCGCGCCGCCGGACGGCACCAAACTCTTCAAGACCCAGTGCGCGACCTGCCACACGATCCACGCTTCGGATCCCAAGCGACAGGGCCCGACGCTCGAAGGCGTGTTCGGGCGCAAGGCCGGTTCGGTTGCGGATTTTCATTATTCGGCCGGTTTCACCAAGGCCGACTGGACCTGGGACAAGGCCCACCTGGATTCCTGGCTGACGAACCCGCAGGCCGTCATTCCAGGCACCATCATGCCCTATCACCAAAGCAAAGCCGAGGTCAGAGCGGCGATCATCGGCTATCTCGAGGACCTGCACTGATGGCCAAACCCGTCCATTCCATGATCCGAGTCCGCGACGAGGCCCGCAGCACCGATTATTACGCCCGCGCATTTGGCCTGGAGCAGGCCGAGACATTCGACTTCGACGGTTTCGCACTGATCTACCTGCGCCATCCGTCCTCGCCCTTCGAGCTGGAGTTGACGGTCAACAGGGACCGGACGGAGCCCTACGCGTTGGGCGACGGCTACGGCCATCTCGCCGTGGTGGTCGACGACGTGGATGCCGAGCAGGCCCGCTTCGCCCGCGAAGGCTTTCCCGCAACCCCGGTGAAGGACTTTCAGCACAAGGGGGAGACCCTGGCCCGCTTCTTCTTCGCCACCGACCCCGACGGCTACAAGATCGAGGTCATTCAGAAGGGCGGCCGTTTCGGCTGACCGTAACCTTCCCCGTCGGACCAGGGTGGCGCGAGATCACCCGCCGGCGAGGCCCTGCATCCCGGAGGAAACCATGAGAGAGATCGATCCGCGCAGCCGATACAGCCGGCGCACCTTTCTGAAAGGCGCGGCTTCCGCGGCTCCCGCAGTCGCCATCGCGGCCTGCACCGGCCTTTCCATCACGGAGGCCTGGGCCGACGAGGGACAGGCGTTGACCGCGCCGCAGCTGAAGACCCTGGTCAAGATGGCACGGGACATCTACCCGCACGACGTTCTGGGTGACGTCTACTACATCACGGCGATCAAACCCTGGGACAAGAAGGCCGCCGGCGACCCTGCCGTGAAGGCCCTGCTGAGCGATGGCGTCAAGCGCCTCGACGGCGATGCCCACGATCGCTTCAAGACCGCCTATGTCGACGTGCCCTGGGAGGTCGACCGCGTGACCCTGCTGCAAGGCATCGAACACACCGACTTCTTCGGCAAGCTCCGCGCCGACCTCGTCGTGTCCCTCTACAACCAGCACGATCTCTGGCCGAAGTTCGGTTACGAGGGCTCTTCAGCCGAGTATGGCGGCTATATCAACCGCGGCTTCAACGACATCGACTGGCTTCCGAAGGTCTAGGCGCTTTTCGAGCGAACAACACACCACGGAAGAACAACAAGTCGGAGGAAACACCACATGGCACAGTTCGATCTCAACGACGACAGCCTGGTCGTCATCGTCGGCTCCGGAGCGGGCGGCGGCACCCTCGGCAACGAGCTCGCCCAGAAAGGCATCAAAACCGTCATCCTGGAGGCGGGATCGCGTAACGAGATCGCCGATTTCGTGAACGACGAGTGGGAGAGTTTCGCCCAGCTCGCCTGGACCGACATGCGAACCACCTCGGGCTCGTGGCGTGTCGCCCGCGACTTCGCCAACCTGCCGGCCTGGATCGTGAAATCGGTCGGCGGTTCGACCGTGCACTGGGCCGGAGCCTCGCTGCGCTTCGAGGAGCACGAGTTCAAGATCAAGTCGACCTATGGCGGCCTCACCGGCGCCAACCTGCTCGACTGGCCCATCACGCGCGCCGAACTCGACCCTTGGTACGAGAAGGCCGAGTCCAAGATGGGCGTGACCCGCACCAACGGCATCCCGGGCCTGCCCGGCAACAACAACTTCAAGGTCATGGAGGCCGGCGCCCGCAAGCTCGGCTACAAGGAGGTCCACACCGGCCGCATGGCGATCAATTCGCAGCCGCGCGATGGCCGAGGCGCCTGTCAGCAGATCGGCTTCTGCTTCCAGGGCTGCAAGTCAGGCGCCAAGTGGTCGACGCTCTACACCGAGATCCCCAAGGGCGAGGCGACCGGTAACCTCGAGGTGCGGCCCGACTCGCATGTGATGAAGATCGAGCACGATCCGTCCGGCAAGGTGACGGGCGTCGTCTACGTCGATGGCGAAGGCAACATGCAGCGCCAGAAAGCGCGCGTCGTGGCGGTGGCGGGGAACTCGATCGAGAGCCCGCGGCTGTTGCTGAACAGCGCCTCCGCGATGTTCCCGGACGGCCTCGGCAATTCGTCGGGTCAGGTCGGGCGCAACTACCTGCGTCACATGACGGGCTCGGTCTACGGGATCTTCGAACGGCCGGTGCATATGTATCGCGGCACCACGATGGCTGGCATCATCCGCGACGAGGCGGCCAACAATCCGAAGCGTGGCTTCATGGGCGGTTACGAGATGGAGACGATCTCGCTCGGCATCCCGTTCATGGCGGCGTTCCTCAACCCCGGCGCCTGGGGGCGGACCTTCACGGCCTCGATGGAAGCCTATCCCCGCATGGCCGGGATGTGGCTCATCGGCGAGGACATGCCGCAGGAGACCAACCGCATCACGCTCGATCCCGTGGCCAAGGACAAGCACGGCATGCCGGTGGCCTCCGTCCACTACGACGATCATCCCAACGACATCGCGATGCGCAACCACGCCTACCAGCAGGGCGCCGCCATCTACCAGGCCGTGGGCGCCACCGTGACGCTGCCGACCACGCCGTATCCGTCGACCCACAACATGGGCACCAACCGGATGAGCGAGAAGCCGAAGGACGGTGTCGTCAACAAGTTCGGCCAGACGCACGATATCAAGAACCTGTTCGTGTCGGACGGCTCGCAATTCACGTCCGGGGCGGCCTGCAACCCGACGCTGACCATCGTGTCGCTGGCGATCCGGCAGGCCGACCATATCGCGACCCGCATGCAGCAGCGCGACATTTGAGGGACCGAGATCATGCACAAGCTCGTCATCCTCGCGGCTCTGCCGTTCGGCCTCGCCGGGGCAGCGTCGGCCTGCCCAGCCGGTGTCGAAGCCTCCTGGCCCCCCTTGGTGCTGGCCGACAATTCTCCGACCTCCACACCGACACCGGCGGCGGGGGATGCGTCGAAGAAAGTCGATACGACGGCCTTTCCCAACTCTCCGAACGGATCGCCCGCCGCGACCAACAAGGGTCAGCCCGTCGTGACCGACCGGGCCGCTTGCAGCGGTTCTGGACCGACTACGACCTGTCCCGACAGCCCGAGACCGTCGAACGCCGCCGACACCAGCGACACCGCCAAGGCGATGCCGACCACCGTGAACGGGACCGGGCCGAAACAGTAAACTAGCCTGAGCGACGCCTTACCGGTCACACGTGGAGCGTCGGAACGTTACGCACCTGGATCCTCAAGCTTAGCGCGCGAGCCACCCCGTCACCTTGTCGACCAACTCGCGCTCGATCCCGCGATAGCCGTGAGGCGACAGCGAGCCGCAATCGCGTCCGCCCGCTGTGCCGCCGGCAACCGTGACGATGTCGGTGCGGGCTGCTTTCGTGAAGGCCGCTGCGATACGCGGCGCGTCCTCGGGCGGCGTCACGGGGCAGCGGTCGGCCGCATTGGCCACCACCAGCACGGGCGCCGTGACGGCGCCGGGATCGGCGTCGAAGATTGTCTCGCCACTGCCACCCCGTCGCGACACCGCTTCGAGCAGGACGAGCCCCGCCACGCCCGAGGCATGCACGGCACCGTTCACCGCCGCGATCGCGCCCTGGCTGGTGCCGACCAGCACCACGGGTCCAGGAATGGAGCGATGCGCGTCGGTCACCAGTGCCGCGACCGCTGCCCCGTATTCGGACGTTGATCGTTCCCCGCGCAGATTCTCACCGGTGTCCGGGATCACCAGCGCATAGCCACGAGCCAGCCAGAGCGGCGCGGTGCGGACGACGACATTGTCGGCCCGGGCCAACGTGCCGTCCGGCGCGATGCCGATTTCGCCTGCTCCTCCGGGCAGCATGACCAGCGTGCCGCG
>JAYVMK010000383.1:0-10119 GCA_043758995.1 Lichenibacterium sp.
CGCGCGGCGGCACGCGCTGCAGGATGGCGCTGACCGTGGTCGACAGGATCCGCGGCTTGTCGGCCGACGACTTGGACCGCGCGAGACGCGACAGGACCAGCATCCGCCGCGCCGCGATGGCGGCGTTGGGCGACACGCGATCGTAAGGCTGGCAGTCCCAGGCCGGGAACTCGAGGATCTCGATGTCGGGCGCCGCGAAGGCGACCGCATCGCGGAACGTCTGGGCGCGCTGGCTCTCGCGGGCGATATGCACCAGCACCGCGGGCCGCTCGGCGCCACCGCGGGCCAGCGCCCGAGCGAGATCGGCCACGACGAATCCGTCGAACCCGTCCGGAACGTGGCTCAGCGTAACGTGAGAATCGCCCTGCAAGGCCTTGACGACCCGAGCCATCTCGGCGAGCGGCGCAGGCGGGCGGATGACCGGGGCGGGGTTCTTCGAGGGCGCGACGACGCGGCCCGCAACGGCTTTAGCCACGCAAGGCACCCGTGGCACTGTGAAAATCCCGGATCCGGGCCAGGAACGCAGCATCGACGTCTGCCGGCACGGGCACCTCTCCCGAGACCCACTTGTAGAGGTCCGGATCGGGCTGTTCCATCAGCGCCTCGAACGCGTCGAGCGCGGCGCTGTCGAGTGTCGCCAGTTCCGCGTCGGCAAACCGCCCCATGATGAGATCCATCTCGCGGGTGCCGCGATGCCAGGCCCGAAAGCTGATCTTGCGGCGGCGGATTGCAGCCTCGTCGGGAGGTGTCATGACAGGGTGGTTCACTCGTTCGCGTATCTGAGACTTTCGCGAGGTATATAACCAGGGCTCGAGGAAGCTGCCAGAGGACGGGTCGGCGGATCGTGACTTCGGTGGCGTGGGTCAGCCGTGTTGATGGTCGTCCGGTTCGATGGTCACCCCCACAGTGATGACGTCGCGGCGATGAATTCCATGGACATGACGGTCTCTGTCGATGACGAAATGGCCCGGTTCATCGAAGGCCAGATGGCAAGCGGCCGGTTTGAACCATCAGGCGATCTGGTGCGCGAAGCACTGCGCTTGATGGAGACGGTCGAGCGCCACGACGCTGACCGGCTCGGATGGCTGCGCAGGGCTTGGCGGGACGGCGTCGATCGGCGACGCGGGCGAGATCGACTTCACTGCGTTGAAGGCCGACTGACCCGACATTGGAGCAGGTGCGCGCATGCTCGTCATCGAACGGTGGCTGGCACTCTACCGTGTCGTCGGAGATCACGTACAACTGGTGCGGATCGTGGATGGAGCTCGTGACCTGGGGCGGCTCGAATGGCCACCTCGATCGCGGAATGCTGAATGATTTCGAAGGATTGTCATGCCGTGAGGTAGCCTTTACCTCCATCATTCGCATCGGCTAGATGACCTCACGATGCGACCTTCCGATCTCAACCCGCTGTTCGTCGAAGCCACCAAACTGCGCGGGGTCGGTCCCAAGGTGGCGACGGCGCTCGACCGGCTGCTCGGCTCGGCGACGCGGCCGGCCCGGGTGCTCGACCTCGTGCTGCACCTGCCGATCTCGGTCATCGACCGGTCGACTCGGGCGAAGATGCGCGACGCGCCGCGCGATCAAGTGGTGACGCTGGAGGGCCGCGTGCGCGAGCACCTTGCCCCCGCCAAGACCAACGCGCCCTTCAAGGCCGTGATCGAGGACGAGACCGGCGACTGCACGCTGGTGTTCTTCCGCAACAACGCCTCCTGGGTCGAGAAGGCGCTGCCGATCGGCTCGACGCGCTTCGTCTCCGGCAAGCTCGAGCTGTGGGACGGCCGACTGCAGATGGTCCATCCCGACCGCGTGATGGATGCCGACGCCTTCGCCACCATGCCGCTGGTCGAGCCCGTCTATCCGCTGACCGAAGGCCTGTTTCCGCGCGTCCTCGCCAAGGCCGTGGAGGTGGCGCTGGAGCGCCTGCCCGACCTGCCGGAATGGCTCGACCCCAACCGCTTCGTGCTGCGCGGCTGGCCGAGTTTCGGCGATGCTTTGCGCGCCCTGCATCGCCCCACCAAGTCCGGCGATGTGCTGCCGGAGACACCCGCACGCCAGCGCCTCGCCTACGACGAATTGCTGGCGAGCCAACTGGCGCTGGCGCTGGTGCGCAACCGAACGGCCATCGTGGAGGGCGTGTCTCACGTCCCGACGGGCGTGATCTCGGGCCGCGTCGAGGCCGCCCTGCCCTTCCGCCTCACCGACGGCCAGCGCAAGGCGCTGGGCGAGATCCGCACCGATATGGCCTCGCCCCGCCGCATGCTGCGCCTCCTGCAAGGCGACGTCGGCTCCGGTAAGACCGTCGTGGCGCTGCTGGCGGCGGCCTCCATCGTCGAGGCCGGCTGCCAGGCCGCCCTGATGGCGCCGACCGAGATCCTGGCCCGCCAGCACTATGCTCGGATCGCGCCCCTGGCCGAGGCGGCCGGCCTCCGGGTCGCGGTGCTGACGGGGCGCGACAAGGCTTCCGAACGAGCCGCCACCCAGGCGGCCCTGGCCGACGGATCGATCGACCTCGTGGTCGGCACTCACGCGCTCTTCTCGGAGGGCGTGGCGTTCAAGGATCTCGGCCTCGTCATCGTCGACGAGCAGCATCGCTTCGGCGTGGCGCAACGGTTGACGCTGGCCGAGAAGGGCCGGGCCGCCGAGCTTCTGGTGATGACCGCGACGCCGATCCCCCGCACCCTGGTGCTGACGATCTTCGGCGACATGGACGTCTCGCTGCTCAACGAGAAACCGGCCGGCCGACAGCCCATCATGACGTTGGCGAAGCCCGCCGACGCCATGGAGGAGGTCGTGGCCGCGGTCGGGCGCGCCATGGCGGGCGGCGCGCGCGTCTATTGGGTCTGCCCGCTGGTGACCGAGAGCGAGCATACCGACCTCGTGGCCGCCGAGGACCGCTTTCAGGCGCTCGCCGCGTTTTTCGGCGACCGTGTCAGGCTGATGCACGGTCAGATGAAAGCCGCCGAACGCGATGCCGCCATGGCGGATTTCGCGTGCGGACGGGCGCAATTGCTGGTCGCCACGACGGTGATCGAGGTCGGCGTCGACGTGCCCGAGGCCAGCGTCATGGTGATCGAACATGCGGAACGCTTCGGCCTGGCGCAGCTGCACCAGCTGCGCGGCCGCGTCGGCCGCGGTGCCGCGAAGAGCTTTTGCGTCCTGGTCTACAAATCGCCGATCGGCAAGACCGCCGAGGCGCGTATCGACATGATGCGGGAGACGGAGGACGGCTTCGCCATCGCCGACGCCGACCTCAGGCTTCGCGGCGAGGGCGAACTCATCGGCACCAAGCAATCCGGCCTGCCGGATTTCAAGTTGGCCGATCTCGAGGTCCACCAGGCTCTGCTCGAGGAAGCGCGCCAGGAGGCCGCTGCCCTCGTCGCCGACGACCCGCAGCTCGCAGGCCCGCGCGGCCCGGCCCTGCGCCTGCTTCTCTACCTGTTCGAGCGTGAAGCGGCGGCGCGACTGCTGCAGGGTGGGTGAGCCTGCCGACGTGAGCGATCGCAGGATGTAAGGGATGTCGGGTCGAACCGTGAGAAGCGTAGGCGGTGATCCCGAACAACAGGTGCGCCCATGCGCGCCGCATTGGCCCTTGACGCATGGTCACGCTCGGGTCTGGATGCCGCCAAAATCAAAGGGAGGAACCGAGATGCTGATCGATGCCATCCGCCTCGGAGACTATGTCCGCGACGTTTTCGTCAAGGAGGGCTGCGCTGCGGAGGAGGCGGACCGGATCGGGCGCTCGCTCGTCGGCGCCAACCTCACCGGGCACGACAGTCACGGCGTGATCAGGGTGCCGCGTTACGTCGGCCTGCTGAAGGACGGCGGCGTCCAGGCCGGCCGCGTGCCGGAACTCGTGACCGACGGCGGGGCCTTCGCGTTGCTCGACGCGCATTACGGATTCGGACAGACCGCCGGTCCCGTGGCGGTGCGAGAGGGCATCGACCGGGCCCGGAAGCACGGCGTCGCCGTCGTGGCGCTGCGCCACTCGGGCCATCTCGGCCGCATCGGCGAATGGGCCGAGCAAGTGGCTCATGCGGGGCTGGTCTCCATCCACTTCGTCAATGTCGCGGGCAGCCTTCTGGTGGCCCCTTTCGGTGCGGTGGACCGCCGCTTCTCGACGGCGCCCTTCGCGGCCGCGGTGCCGGTGGCCGGCGGGCCGCCGCTGGTGCTCGATTTCGCCACGTCGCTGGTCGCCGAGGGCAAGGTCCTGGTGGCCTCCAAGGGCGGCAAGCCTCTCCCTCCGGGCAGCCTCATCGAACCCGACGGCACGCTCTCCCAGTCACCCGAGACGCTCTACAGCGGCCGAGGCGCCATCAGGGCCTTCGGCGAGCACAAGGGTTCGGGCCTGGCCTTCATGTGCGAATTGCTCGCCGGAGCGCTGACGGGCTCGGGCTGCGCCGGACCGCCGCCAAGGCCCTTCTGCAACGGCATGCTGTCCATCACCATCGCGCCCGAGATCGGAGGCTCGGCCGAGGATTTCGCCGCGGAGGTGCGGAACTATCTCGACTTCTACGCCTCGGCCCGCCCCGCCGCGCCGGGCGGAACCGTGCTGGCGCCGGGCGACCTCGAACGCGCCACCCGCGCCCGCCGCCTCGCCGAAGGCGTTCCCCTGACCGACGAAGTCTGGGAGAGCCTCTGCGCCGCCGGCCGGCCGCATGGCATCGACGGCGACACCTATCGCCAGGGAGAGACGACGGCATGAGGCTCGACGAAACCGCCAAGGGCGTCTTTCCCATCGCGCCCACGCCCTTCACGGCGGAGGGTGCCATCGATTGGACCTCGCTCGACAGGATGGTCGATTTCTACGCCGAGGTCGGCTGCTCCGGTCTGACGGTGCTCGGCGTACTGGGCGAGGCGCCCAAGATCGATGCCAAGGAATCGGCCGAAGTTGCGGCGCGCTTCATCCGCCGCGCCGATGCCCTTCCCGTGGTGGTGGGCGTCTCGGCTCCGGGCTTCGCCGCCATGCGGGCCCTGGCCCACGACGCCATGGCGGCGGGTGCCGCCGGCGTGATGATCGCGCCGCCCAACACGCTGCGCACCGACGATTCCATCGTCACCTATTATCGCCAGGCCGTCGAGGCGATCGGCGGCGACATTCCCTTCGTGCTGCAGGATTATCCGCTCACCTTCTCGGTCGTCATGAGCCCCGGCGTGATCCGCCGCATCGTCGACGAGAACCCGAGCTGCGTCATGCTCAAGCACGAGGACTGGCCCGGCCTCGACAAGATCACGGCGCTGCGCCGCTGGGGCGCCGAGGGCGCGATGCGCCGCGTGTCGATCCTCTGCGGCAACGGCGGCCTCTTCCTCGACTTCGAAGGCGAGCGCGGCGCCGACGGCGCCATGACGGGCTACGCCTTCGCCGACATGCTGGTCGATGTCGTGCGGATGACCGCCGCGGGCGAGCGCGACGCGGCCCACGACCTCTTCGACGCGCATCTGCCGCTGCTCCGCTACGAGCAGCAGCCGGGTGTCGGCCTCGCGGTCCGCAAATACGTCATGGCGCGTCGCGGCATCATCGCGTCCGAGGCCCAACGCAAGCCGGGCGCCGCGCTGGATGCCACGGGCCGGGCCGAGGTGGAGTTTCTGCTCCGCCGCCTCGCCCGGGTCGACCAGAGGGCGGCGCTGAAGCCGGTGTAAGTCTTGAAGGACGAACTCGGAATGACGCGAGGGGCATCATCAACTCGTGGCGACCGCCACCTGAGTTGATGATCGTGAAGGGCGATAGCCTCATACGAAGTAGGTCGGATAGGCCTCTCGCAGCCGGGACACGTCGGGCAGGACGACGCTGAGATGCGCCGTCATGGCGGCCCGCGCCGCTGCGGGGTCGCCCTCGGCGATGGCATCGCGGATGACGAGATGCTCGCCGATCACCTGGTCCATGCGTCCCACCGCCGGGAGCGTGAGGCGCCGGGCGCGGTCGAGCTGCACCTTCACCTGCCGCAGCATGCGCCAGATGTTCGGGTGACCGGCCACGAGGGCGATAGCCTCGTGGAACGCCTCGTCGGCATCGTGGAAGCCGCGCGTGTCGCGACGCGACGCGCGAAGCCGCTGCGTGTCGAGCACTGCATCGATCCGGGCCAGCCCTTCCCGCCCCGCGCGCGCCGCCGCCTCGACGGTCACGCCTTCGAGGGCTTGGCGGACCAGCACAGCCTCGGGGATCGCTTCCACCGGGATGCGCGACACGAAGGTGCCGGATTGCGGCACGATGTCGACCAGCCCCTCCTCGCCGAGCCGGATCAGCGCCTCCCGTACGGGCGTTCGGCTGGTGCCGAAGCGCTCGCACAGAACGGCATCGCGCAACGGCGTGCGCGGCAGGAGCTCCATGGCGACGATCGCATCCCGTAGCGTCGCAGCGATCGCCCCGGCCGCCGTCACGGCCCTTTCGCGGGCAACCGCGCTACGCCAGGGCCGCAAAGCGACGGACTGCCCCGCAGCCTGCCCTGAACCTTCGTCGCCGTCGCTCCCGGTCCGGTCCATCGATCCTCCCCTATTGACATACTAATATATCAGTTGTTCAGTGACGCCAAGTGGACCGACAGGGTTCATGCCGGAAACGCTCCATGGCTCTCCATCCCGACAGGCTGCTTCCCGCCGATTCCGAGACGCGCGGCATCGCGCGCCGCCTCTATGGCGCGGTGGCGACGTTGCCGATCCTGTCGCCGCATGGCCACACGGAGCCTGCTTGGTACGCCGAGGATCGGCCCTTTCCCGATCCCGCGCAGCTTTTCGTCGTGCCGGACCATTACGTGTTCCGCATGCTCTATTCGCAGGGCGTGCCGCTCGAGGCGCTGGGCGTACCGCGGCGCGACGGCGGCGCAGTCGAGACCGACGGCCGCGCAATCTGGCGGCTGTTCGCGAAGTACTTTCCTCTGTTCCGGGGCACGCCGACGCGGCTCTGGTTCGAACATGCGCTGGAGTTCGTGCTCGGCATCGACGAGCGACTGACCGAAGCCAATGCGGACCGACTCTACGATCGGATCGCCGAGACGCTGGGTCGGCCCGAGATGCGGCCGCGGGCGCTCTTCGATCGGTTCGGCATCGAAGTCATCGCCACCACCGACAGCGCGCTCGACGATCTCCCGCATCACAAGGCGCTCCGTCAGTCGGATTGGCGCGGGCGCGTCGTGCCGACCTATCGACCCGACGCCGTGGTGGACCCTGACCGGCCCACGTTCCGCGACGACGTCGCCCGGTTCTGCGCGCTGGCGGGCGAGCCCGTGAGTTGGACCGGCTATCTCGCAGCGCATCGGGCGCGGCGGAGCTTCTTCAAGAGCCTCGGCGCGACCGCCACCGACCATGGTCATCCGACGGCCCGCACCGCGGATCTCGATGCGGGAGCGGCCGCGGCGCTCTTCGACCGGGTGATTGCGGAGGTCGCGTCGTCCGAGGATGCCGAATGGTTCCGCGCCCAGATGCTGACCGAAATGGCGGCGATGAGCGTCGAGGACGGACTGGTGATGCAGCTCCATCCGGGCTCCGTGCGCAACCACAACCCCTCGGTCTTCGCCCGCTTCGGCCTCGATAAGGGTGCCGACATCCCGCAGCCGACCGGCTATGTCCACGCCCTGAAGCCCCTGCTCGACCGCTTCGGCAACGATGCACGGTTGACGCTCATCCTGTTCACGCTCGACGAGGCTCAATACGGCCGCGAGTTGGCGCCATTGGCCGGACATTATCCGGCGCTGCGCCTTGGTCCGCCCTGGTGGTTCTTCGACAGCCCGGAGGGCATGCGACGCTTCCGCGAGACCGCCACCGAGACGGCCGGCTTCGCCAACACGGTCGGCTTCAACGACGACACGCGCGCCTATCTCTCGATCCCGGCGCGTCACGACATGGCACGGCGGATCGATTGCGGTTACCTCGCGCGGCTCGTGGCCGAGCACCGGCTCGACGAGGACGAGGCCCATGGCCTCGCCCACGACCTCGCCTACGGTCTCGCCAAACGCGCCTACAAGCTCTGAAGGTCTGAGACCATTCCTTCTCGTTGAAGCTCGCGTCGGCGGGAATCGGCCCGACACGACGGCCGAAGGCCAACACAGCATAGGTCCGCTCGGCACGCCGAGCGATGGCAGATCAGGGCGGCCTTCGGCCGATCATCGGACGCTGGATCCCCGCCGTGGCGGGCGAAGACGGAGGAGATAGACATGGTGGATCGCAGACAGGTCATCGGCGGGTTTGGCGCAGCGGCGGCGGCAGGGCTCCTGCCCGGTCGGGCCTGGGCGGCGCTGCCGATGCCCAAGTCTCCCGTGACCATCACGGTCGTGGACGTGGCCGGCAACCTCGCCCTGACCCAGAAAGCCATCGAAGGCTACCGCAAGGCCAAGCCGAATGCGGTGTCGCGCTTCGTCTTCACCAAGGCTCCAGCGCCCGAACTGCCCGCCAAGATCAAGGCGCAGCAGGATGCGAGCCACATGGACATCGACCTCGTCCTGACGGGCCCCGACGCCCTCTCGGCTGGGCTCGACCAGGGTATCTGGCTCGACCTGAAGCCCTATGCGGCCGACCTGCCCGACCCGGCGTCGGTCTACCTGCCCCAGGCTTTGAAGATGCAGGCCATCGCGCAGGACCACGGCCGCGTGGTCAGCTACTATCCGTCGGGACCGCTGCTCGAGTACATGCCCGACAAGGTCAAGGCGGTGCCCAAGACGGCCGCCGACCTGCTCGATTTCACCAAGCAGAACAAGAACAAGTTCATCTACGCCCGTCCGTCGAACTCCGGGCCGGGCCGCACCTGGCTCATGGGACTGCCCTACATCCTCGGCGACAGCGCGCCCCTCGATCCGGTGAACGGCTGGGCGAAGACCTGGGACTACCTGAAGGCGCTGGGCGAGAACATCGAATACTACCCGGCCGGCACGACCCAGACCATGAAGGAGCTCGGCGAGGGCACGCGCGACATCATCGTGTCGACGACGGGCTGGGACATCAATCCGCGCGTCCTCGGCATCGTGCCCAAGGAGGCGGCCATCGGCGCCCTGGCGGGGTTCCATTGGGTGACCGACGCTCACTACATGGTGGTGCCGAAGGGCGTCTCCGACGAGAAGCTCGCCGTGCTGATCGACCTCATGGCCTTCATGCTGCAGCCGAAGCAGCAGGCCTATGCCTACGATCAGGGCTATTTCTACCCGGGTCCGGCCTTGAAGGGCGTGACGCTCGACATGGCGCCGGAAGACTCGCAGGAGGCCATCCGCACCTTCGGCCGGCCCGAATACGACCCGCTGATCGCCGACCACCCGCTCGAAGTGCCGCTCGACGCCAAGAGCATGGTGACGGCCTTCGGTCTCTGGGACCAGCGCATCGGCGCCGGTAAAGGCTGATCGGAATGAGCATGACCATGGCGAGCAGCCGCGATACCCCGCCGCCCAGCGCCGCTCGCACGGGCGACGCCCTGACACTCTCCGGGCTGCGGCGCGACTTCGGCGGGTTCCGAGCCCTGAAGGGGCTCGACCTCGTGATCCGCCCCGGCGAGTTCATCGCTTTGCTGGGCCCCTCGGGGTGCGGCAAGACCACGGCGTTGAACTGCATCGCCGGCCTGCAGCCTTTGTCCGGCGGCACGATCTCGCTGGGCGACCGGCGGATCGACGAGTTGCCGCCCGAGCGTCGCGGCTTCGGCATGGTGTTCCAGAGCTACGCGCTATTCCCGCATATGAGCGCGCGGCGCAACGTCGGCTTCGGCTTGGCGATGCAGAACGTGCCCCGCCGCGAGGCCGAGACGCGGATCGACGAGGCGTTGGCGCTGGTGCGGCTTTCCGCCCAGGCCGACAAGCTGCCGGGGCAGATGTCCGGCGGCCAGCAGCAGCGTGTCGCCATCGCCCGGGCCATTGTGATCCGGCCGCCGATCGTGCTGATGGACGAGCCTTTGTCCAACCTCGACGCCAAGCTGCGCCTCGAGATGCGGGCGGAGATCCGCCGCATCCATGAGACGATCGGCTCGACCACCATCTACGTCACCCACGACCAGGACGAGGCGCTGTCGATGGCCGACCGCATCGTCGTGATGCAGGACGGCCTCATCCGCCAGACCGGCACGCCGGCCGATCTGTACGAGCGGCCCGCCCATGTCGATGTCGCGGAATTCATGGGCTATCGCTCGAAGCTCCCCGGCCGTGTCCTCGG
>JAYVMK010000384.1:0-8030 GCA_043758995.1 Lichenibacterium sp.
AGACCGTCTTCGGTCTCCGTCGGTGGATCGACCTACAAGCCCGACGCCAAGGCCGTCTCGAGCTGTTGCTTGTTCATGCGAGAGCGGCCGGAAATGTTCTTGGCCTGGGCGCGCCGATAAAGGTCCGCTTTGCTGTCGCTCTTGACCGCGTGGTCGTGATGGCGGGCCTGGGCCGTCTTCTCGGCAATGTCCTCGGGCTGAGCGGAGTACTGCAGGCCCTTCCGCGTGTCGCGCCGCTTCTTGTCGGAGGTGCGGCGATAGTCCTCCTTGGTCAGGTGGTCCCGTGCCTCCTTGGGCAGGTAACGCTCGCCGGTGTCGCCATTGGCCTTGCCGGACGCCGTGCCCCAGTCCTCTCGGCCCCATTCCACCAGGTGATTGTCGGGCGATCTCTCGCCCTCGTAGCCTCCACCCTCGTGCTTGTATTCCTGAACGGCCATCTGCGCCTTGCGGGCGGACCACTGGCCGGGCTTTCCGCCCTTGTCGCCCCCCGTGACCTCCGTCTTCACCTTGTCCCAGAGTTTGGGGTCGGTCTTCTTGGCGGTGGTCGACATGGCTGGTGCTCCGGAATGGTCGAAGGGCAACGCGCGGGCGAGCAAGTCGAGGGCATCAACGCCGCCTCGCCGGCCGTCGTGTCTCGCCGGGGTCCGTGGCCGATGATGGGTCCGCTCCGGCGCAAGGGCCGAGGTGATAGCGGTTGCCGGCTCCGGGATCGCCGCCGAGGTTGCCGGGTTGGCAGGACGGCCCGGCCCGCCGCATCAGCAGGGGCGACTGCACCATTTCGTGATCGGCACGGGCCGGCATGGCGCAGGTCACCGCAGCGACGATCACAGGGAGGACGGCGAAAGCGCGTCTCATCGGCATGCTCGATCGTGTCGGGGTCACAACGTCGCGTTCGCTCGTCGCCTGACGCCAACGCCGCATCAGAGACACCGGTTCGCGCCACAGGCCGCGACGGAACGGTTCCCTTCTGCCGACGGGTGGATGCTTTCCCATCGACCTTTCCCCAGCACACGTTCGTGTACACACGGTCAATGCAGTCGATCACCGGTCATCGACTGTCGCGACAAATGGTCTCGACACGCGCAGCGCCATCGCATGTCATTGCGCCATCCGGCCGCCCTGCCAGTCTGCTCGATCCTGCAGTAGACGCTCGACACGCAGTGTGATCAGAGAGGATTCTGCACTGTTGAGTGGGGGCGAACCATGCCGCGCTTTTATTTCGACATTTCGGACAATGAAGGCTTCCACCGCGATGACTTCGGTCACGAGTTGGAGGACTACGAGGAGGCGCGCCAGCAAGCGCAGGCCATCATTCCGCATATCATGCAGGAGGAGCTCCCGGACGGCGAACTACACATCGTTGCCTGCGACATGCGCGAGGAAACCGGGCGCATCGTCTATCGGGCCGAGCTGAAGTACCAGGGCATTCGGTTCCCAGCTGTGAGGTCCCTCGAATAAGCTTTCTAATGCCTGGACCTCTACTGTCGAAGCTGGGATGCGCTGCCCCGTGTCACTGCCCTTGCTGAACATCATCGGCGCGTCTCCGACGATTCGCGACTTGAAGCAGCCGACGGGCCACTCGGCCGTCGCTTTATTGCATTGCAGCCCGGCTTGTTCACGCGTTGAGGGTCGAGCCTTTGGATCCTATTGTCGCTGCACAACAAAGAACGGGGTAGGGCGCGATGATCCGACATGTGGTGCTGGTGCGGGTCCGCGAAGGCGTCGCATCGAGCGAGATCCGATCAATCTTCGAGGCGCTCGCGTCATTGCGCCCGTCGCTTTCCGGGATGACGACCTTCTCCTGCGGGGCGAATGTCAGCCCTGAAGGTCTGGCCCACGGCCACACCCATGCCTTCACGATCGATTTCACCGAAGCGGCCGCCCGCGACACCTATCTCGCTCTCCCGGCGCACGAAGCGGCCGGCGCCCGGCTGGTCAAGGCCGCGGAAGGCGGACTCTCGGGACTGACGGTGCTCGATTTCGAAGTGTCGGAACGGCTCTGAAGGGGCTCTTGTGATTTCAGGCTCGACCTGAGACTCTCGCCGCCAGCGAGTGGCGCCGGAGCGCCCGCAGTCGGGGGATGAGTGATGGTGGATACCGCTTTGGGTGCGGATCGCGTCGAGGGCGCGCCGCGCACCACAACGGTTTGGGCGGTTCTGGCCACGTCCTTCGGCAATCTCATCGAGTGGTACGACGTCTACGCGTTTTCGGCGTTTTCGCTCTATTTCGCCGGGGCCTTCCTGCCGAAGTCCGACCCGGCCGTGCAACAGCTCCAGGCCGCCACCATCTTCGCCGTGGCCTTCCTGATGCGCCCCATCGGCAGCATCGTCTTCGGATATCTGGCCGACCGTTTCGGCCGTCGCTCGTCCCTGACGGTGTCGATCCTCGCCATGTGCTTCGGCTCGGCGCTGATCGCGGTGTCGCCCACCTACGACAGTATCGGCATCTGGGCCGCCGTGATCCTGTCGCTGGCCCGCGTGATCCAGGGGCTGAGCCAGGGCGGCGAATACGGCACCAGCGTCACCTATCTCAGCGAGATCTCGCCGCCGCATCAGCGCGGCTTCTATTCCGGCGTGTGGTACGTCACGCTGATCGGCGGCCAGCTCTGCGCCGTGCTGCTGCTCTTCATCTTGCAGAAGCTGTTCCTGACACCCGATCAACTGCGGGCCTGGGGCTGGCGCATTCCCTTCGCGCTCGGCGCGCTGGCCTCGCTCTACGGTTTCCGCATGCGGGCCAGCCTGCCCGAGTCGGAGAAGTTCATCGCTTCGGCGCGCCAGCGCAGGCCCTTCCGCGACCTGCTGCGCGAAAACTGGCGCAACATGCTGGTGGTGATCGGCATCACGGTCGGCGGGACCTCGGCTTTCTACACCTACACGACATACATGCAGAAATATCTGAAACTGTCGGTCGGCCTTAGCGACGACCAGACCACGGCAGTCACTCTGGCCTCGCTGATCTTCGCCATTGCCCTGCAGCCGCTCTACGGCGCCTTGTCGGACCGGATCGGCCGCAAGCCGCTCCTTGTCGGATTCGGTGTCGTGGGAACGCTCGGCACCGTGCCGCTGCTCACCGCCATCCGCCAGACCCATAGTCCGCTGGTGGCGCTGCTGCTGATCTGCGCCGCCTGGGCCATCGTCAGCGGCTACACGTCGATCACCGCCATCGTGAAGGCCGAACTCTTCCCCACCGCCATCCGGGCACTGGGGGTCGGCCTGCCCTATGCCATCACGGCCGCCGTCTTCGGCGGTTCGACCGACGCCGTGGCGCTCGCCTTCAAGGATCGAGGCTTCGAGGACGGGTTCTTCTGGTACGCCAGCACCCTCATTCTCGTGTCGCTGATCGTCTATCTCTGGCTGCCCGACACGCGCAAAGGCTCGCTGCTGGATCAGCCCTCCTAGGCGCCTCGCCGTAGCGTCTGCCAAAAGCAGGCCAGTCAATCGGCAGACCGTCGGGGTGAGGAGCCGAGAGACCGAGGAGCGACCTGCTCACCGACGCGGTTTGGCCGGCTGAAGACGCGGAACCCCGGTTAGGAGGGGGGCGGAACAGGCCGCCCCCGCCGTGGTTGTCGGAGGGACGCGGGACGCGCCAAGCCTCAACCCCGGGAGCACTTGATGGGCATCTTCAGCAAAGACATCCACACGATGGCGGACCTCTTCGCTCACCAACTGAAGGACGTCTATTACGCCGAACACCGCATCACCAAGGCGCTTCCCAAGATGATCGCCAAGGCCGAGAGCGCTGCGCTGAAGGAGGCCTTCGAGGATCATCTCGTCGAGACCGAAACGCAGATCGAGCGGCTCGACCAAGTCTTTGCCATGCTGAAGATCAGGCCCGAGTCGGTGACCTGCCAAGCCATCGACGGCATCATCAAGGAAGCCGACGAAGTCGCGGGCGAAGTCGACGACAAGGCCGTGCTCGACGCGGGCCTCCTCGCCGCCGCTCAGGCCGTCGAACATTACGAGATGGCCCGCTACGGCACGCTGGTCGCCTGGGCCAAGCGCCTCGGTCACCATGACGCTGCGGCCCTGTTCGAGACGACGCTGGAGGAGGAGCGGGCGACCGACCAGAAGCTCAGCCGGCTCGCCGCCAGCGAGGTCAACGCCAAAGCGGTTTGAGCGCCCTCGCTCTGTCGGGCACCAAGCCGAAGTGGACAGTTAGAGCAGCTGCGAGAAAAAGCCACGCTTGCGCTGGCACAATTCGTCCACAATCGCGTTGACCAGCACGGCTTTTGCCGAGGGCCGGTCGACGCGGCCGGTCTGGTTCGTCGCGGAGAATTTGCCAGTGTCCCTTCTGCTCATCGTCCTCATCGTGGTTCTGCTGTTCGGCGGCGGCGGTTTCTATGGTCACCGTGCCGGCTATTACGGCAACGGCGGTATCGGCATCATCGGCATCCTCGGCATTCTGATCATCCTGTACCTGCTGTTCGGATCGGGCATGCGTTGACTTAACGGCGGCGGCAACCTTTGCCGCCGCCCCTTTGCCGTCGCTGAGTGTGACGCGTCTCGGAGCGAGAGCGCTGCTGTTCCAAGGACGACCACAACCGTATAAGGCTCGCAGCTGGTGGCCGGTGACGTGACATCGGGCCAAGACCTTCTCGAAGCGGATCGTTCGTCATGTCTCCTTTGCGCGTCGGCATCGCCGGCCTCGGCACCGTCGGCGGTGCCGTTCTCCGTCGATTGATGGATGACGCAGGAGCCATCGCGACCCGGACCGGCCGTGAGATCGTCGTCTCCGGCGTCTCGGCCAGGAGCCGCGAGAAGGCGGCGTCGACCTTCGGCAGCGCGGACTGGTTCGACGATCCCGTCGCCCTGGCGCGCTCTCCCATCATCGATGTCTTCGTCGAACTGATCGGCGGGCACGAGGGGCCGGCACGCGCGGCGGTGGAGGCCGCCATCGCGGCCGGCAAGCCAGTCGTCACCGCTAACAAGGCGCTGCTCGCCCATCACGGCATGACCTTGGCCGGAGCCGCAGAAGCGCAAGGCGTGTCGTTGTCCTTCGAAGCCGCGGTGGCGGGCGGGATCCCGATCGTCAAAGTGCTGCGAGAGGCGCTGTCGGGCAATACGATCGATCGCGTCTACGGGATTCTCAACGGCACCTGCAATTACATCCTGACCCGCATGGAAGCCGAGGGCATCGGCTTCTCGGATTGCCTCGCCGAGGCGCAGCGCCTCGGTTACGCCGAGGCCGATCCGACCTTCGACATCGACGGCTACGACACGGCCCATAAGCTGGCCATTCTGGCCAGCCTCGCCTTCGGTACGGCGATCGACCTCGATGCCGTCCATGTCGAGGGCATCCGCTCGATCACGTCGGACGATCTCCGCGCCGCCGACGATCTCGGCTATCGGGTGAAGCTGCTCGGCGTCGCCCAGCGCACCGACCACGGGATCGAAACCCGCGTCCACCCCACCATGGTGGCCAAGACCACCGAACTCGCCGAGGTGAAGGGCGTCACCAATGCCGTCGCCATCAATGCCGACGCGGTGCGCGAACTCACGCTGGTCGGGCCGGGAGCGGGCGGCGACGCGACAGCCTCGGCGGTACTGGGCGATATCGCCGATCTGGCTCGCGGCAGCCGCGTGCTGCCCTTCGGCCGGTCCGTCGCCGCGCTGGAGCGCGCCCCGCGTGCCCCAATGCAGCGCCACGAGGGCGGATATTACGTCCGTCTCTCCGTGCGCGACCAGCCGGGCTCCATCGCGGCGATCGCCACCCGCATGGCGGCGGCCGAGATCTCCTTCGAGAGCATCATGCAGCGCCAGCCGGCCCAAGCGCAGCGCTCGGCCGAGCGGGGCTATGTTCCCGTCGTGCTCATCACCCACGCCACATCGGAGACCACGATCCGGACGGCGCTCGACGCTGTGGAAGCCGGCGGAACCATTGCGGGAAAGCCACAATTGATCCGCATCGAACGCGATTGAGCAGCTAGCGAGCGTGAGCCGACAGGGCTTGCCGGGGCCGAGGTGCTGGCCCGCGAACGACGGAGTGGCGGGGCTTGGGCGACCGGATCAGCAGCGAACGCGATATCGTCGACCGCTTCCTGGCGCAGGACCTCGTGCGCGTCACGGAACGCGCCGCAGTTTCGGCGGCGCGGTGGCGCGGGCGTGGCGACGAGCGGGCCGCTGACGGCGCCGCTGTCGATGTCATGCGCCGGGAGCTGAACCGTCTGTCGATGGACGGCACCGTCGTGATCGGCGAAGGCGAGCGCGACGAGGCGCCGATGCTGTTCATCGGCGAGCGGGTCGGCACCGGAGAGGGGCCGCAGCTCGATATCGCGGTCGATCCGCTCGAGGGAGCCACGCTCTGCGCCAAGGGTCTCCCCGGCTCGATCGCGGTTCTGGCTGTGTCGCAGGCCGGTACCCTGCTGAAAGCGCCCGACGTCTACATGGACAAGATCGCGGTCGGCCCCGGCTACCCGGCCGGCATCGTCGATCTCGATCGCTCCCCCGAGGACAATATCCGTGCGCTCGCCACCGCCAAGGGCGTGCAGCCGGCCGACATCACGGTCTCGGTGCTCGACCGTCCACGACATGCCGAGCTGATCGCCGCCTGCCGGCGCGTCGGCGTTTCCCTGCGCCTTCTCACCGATGGGGACATCGCGGGCGTCATCATGACGGCGCAGCCCGGCGAAAACCGGGTCGATCTCCATCTCGGATCGGGTGGCGCGCCCGAAGGCGTTCTCGCGGCCGGAGCCCTGCGCTGCGTCGGCGGCCAGATGCAGGGCCGCTTGATCCTCGACAAGCCGGAGAAGCGCCAGCGCGCGGTCGGTATGGGCATCCTCGAACCCGCCCGCAAATACGACATGACCGAGATGGCGGCAGGCGAGGTCGTCGTGGTCGCGTCGGGAGTGACCGACGGCCCGATGTTGCAGGGCGTCCTGTTCGGAGGCGTGACGATCGAAACCGAGACGGTGATCTACCGCAGCTCCAGCGGCTCGGTTCGCCGCATCCGCGCCCAGCATCGCGATCTCGCCAAGTTTCGGCTCGACTGACGCATGAGCATGATGGCGTGGGTCACCGAATGGGGGCAGGGCATCGTCGGCTTCGTGCGCCAGCACGAGGTCTGGGCCTTGCCGATCTGCTTCGCTCTGGCCTTTGGCGAATCGCTGGCCTTTATCTCCTTCCTGCTCCCCGCCACCGTGGTGCTGATCGCCGTCGGCGGACTCATCGGGCAGGCCGGTCTCGCTTTTGCGCCGATCTTCGTGGCGGCGGCGGTGGGGGCCGCCCTGGGAGATTGGCTGTCCTTCTGGTTCGGGCGCCGCTTCGAGAACCGGATCGGTGGGATCTGGCCTCTGTCCCGGCATCCCGGGCTGTTGATCCGCGCGCGAAGCGTCATCGATCGGTGGGGTGCGCTCGGCGTCTTCGCCGGTCGCTTCCTCGGGCCGCTCCGCGCGACCGTGCCGCTGATCGCCGGTCTGGTCGCCATGCCCGTGCTCCCGTTCCAGGCGGCCAATTGGAGTTCGGCCTTCCTCTGGGCTTTCCTGGTACTAGGGCCGGGCGCCTTCGGGATCGACGCCATCAAGGACTGGTTCGCGTGAGATTTCACTTGAGGCGTGCCGCCGTTCTTCTTGGACTAGCTTTGCTCGCGGGGTGCGATCTTGAGCCCGGCCGCGTCGACGATATCGTCCACGCCGACGACGCGGCCCCGCGTCGGGTCGAGACGGCGAGCGGCCCGGTCGTGGGGGCGACTGCCTCGACGGGGCAGGCCTTCCTGGGCATCCCGTATGCGGCGCCACCCGTAGGAGAGTTTCGCTGGCGCGCGCCGCGGCCGCCCTCACCCTGGGTCGAGCCACGTCTCGCCACGAACCTCGGGCCGAGCTGTCTGCAGAACCTGTCGCTGTCGGCTCAGGTCGGCGGCCACGGCGGTGGCCCGACGCTCGGCCAGGAGGATTGCCTCACCCTCAACGTCTACGCGCCGCCGGGCGCCGTGGCGGGCGCGAACCGCCCCGTGATGGTCTGGATCCACGGCGGCGCCTTCGTGCTCGGGACGTCGGGTCAATACGATCCGAGCGCGCTGGCACGCCGCGAGAACGT
>JAYVMK010000385.1:0-6279 GCA_043758995.1 Lichenibacterium sp.
CCTGGGAAGGGGAGCGTTTGGCCGGTCGCACAGACCGCGGAATGCACCCCGGACGCCCCCGCGGTCGCGCCGAAATCCGCAGCACCGAAACAGCGAACGACCGACATCGCCGACCTCGACCGGCTGCTGTCCAACACGCCCGAGACGCGCGTCGCGATGGCGGTATTCGGGGCGCGGCTGCAGGCCTGTTCGCTGCGGCGAACCCGGACCGAGTTGAGGACTGTTGTGCCGCTCAGGCAGGGGGCGGATCGCGATCCGGACGTTCCCGCCGCATTGCCCGAGGCAACTTCCATGCCTCGCCAGGCGACCGATGTCGCTGAGTTGCCCGAGACAAGCGTCGTACCGTCGATGCCGAGCGTCGTACTGCAGGCCGACGATCTGCATCCAGTCGAGCCACTGCATTCCGTTCCCAAGCCGCCACAACAAGCCGCATCATCCTCGTCCACCGACATTGAGGAGAAACTCGCTTCTCTGCCGGATCCGGTTCCCCTTTCAAGCGCAGCCGGTAGCGTCTTCGAAGCCGTGCTCTCGACCGCCCTGACCGGATCGCCGCAAAGCGACGCTTCGGAACGCCGCTCTGTTCATCAGGATGGAGGCCGAGTGGATGGACACGTCCATCCGGCTTCTTCTGTCGCCAGCACGGTACGGGGGGCAGCGGTCGAGGAGACGGAGACGCAGTCTCGAGAGCCACAGTCGAAGTGGACCAGCCTGAGCTCTCATGAGCTCGCGATGGCGTACATCGAGCGTCAGAAAGCAGCGGCCGGGTTGGCGGCGCGCGATGCCGCTGGCTCCGCGAACGTTTCCGATCCCGGTCTCATTATCGATCAGCGGCCAGTGCGCGGCCCAACATACCCTGTCTCCCAAGTCCGAGCCGTCGTGCCAACGATCGAAGCTGCCGCTTCGCCTCGGCCGGCGTTGGATCAGCCGACAGCACCCATCAAAAAAACGGACTCACACGCCTGCGTCGAAGCTGGCTGCGTCGTCTCCGTGTCGCCGTGGGTGGATGAAGCGATTGACAGCGGCACGAACGAAGCCGTGGGGTCGTCGACGCCGACGACGTCTTTCGTGCCGGCGCCGCGCCCGCCGGCGCTTTCCTCGGCTCGGGTCGCGGAAAGCCGGTCGACGCCGGCTCTGGCCTGCGAACTCCCAACGACGGTGTCTGCGGCGGTCTCCGATCGGCCTCCGTCCCATCATTCTTCCTCAACTGGCACCCTCCCGGCGACAGGTACGGTGAACACGCCTTCTCAAACCATCGCCGCCGCTCGGCCCGTGGCTCCGTCGGGGATTTCGCCTAACGCTCTCCGCGCGTCGGTCCCGAGTGCAGATCAGCTGGATCGGTCAGCCTTGTCGACCCACCTCTCCACTGACGTCCTGCCCGGGCCGCCGCCGCTGCCATCCGGCTCGCGCGCCACCACCGCTCCAGTCTCTACGACCGCGCCTGACCCTGTTGCAGTTTTCCCAATCGTTCAGGCGAAGACCAAGTCGGAGGAGACGAGACATTGGAATTTCGGGCAATTGCCCCGAGAGAAAATCCGGCTCGTCGGTCGCTTTGCGGAGTACCTGGACGAGCACCGAGGTCACATGAGTCACGCCGCGCGGATCGCCAGCATCCGCGACGCCCTCGGATCCGACGCGACCCCGCTGGAGAACTGGCTGATGTTGGTCATCGGAGCGAGCGGCCGAGGTCATGCAGATGCGCGAGCGATTCTCGATCAAGTGATCCGTAACGGGGTCGGGCTGACGGGAAAGACCGAGAAGGAAACGAGGGAGAAGGAGAACGAGGAGATCCGGCGTCATGGAGGCGAACCCGTGTCGGTCCAGTCGCCTTGGGATCCGCGCCGAGGCGACGGGGCCTCACGATTCCTCTCGGCATCTTTCCTGACTGCGCGAGAGACCGGCGACGCCGAATTGGAGAAGGCCGTCGTCTTCGCCTATGCCAAGCGGTACAAGGAGAGACTCGCCGGGGCGGCTCACGTCATGGAGCGCGTATGGGTCTGGGCTAACGGCGACTTGCCTGCGGCGAGAACTTTCCAGGTTTCCCAGTTCGGCCAGGATCGCTTGACGAAGCATTCCGCGACCGCTTGGGAGCGGTGGCTCCAGACTCTGCAAGACGAGTATCGAAGCGGGACCGGAAAGGACCTCTTCGACGGGGGCAAAGGAGTAGCGGATTGAGGAGGCGGTCTCGTCGCTCGTCAGGACCATGGGCCAGGCCGGAAGGATCGCGCCAGCAGCATTGGCGGACTACGTCCTGATCCTCGTCGGTACATCGAAGCCTGGACCGCCGCCGGTCGGCGAGACAGCGGAGGTACTGGCTGGCTCAAAGGGTGAGCACCGCGTTTTCAGTGCGGCAACTCTGTGGCGCCAGGAGTCCCACATTCCGCTGAAGTCATAGAATGGCCTGGGGTGGCCTCATTCCGGCCAACACTGCGGTTTTTCCGATCGAGGAACTTGAGCCAGTTCACTACCCTGTCGCAGCCGCTCTTGCTCCTGGCGCAAGCACCGGCTGTTTTGACGCCCAGCATGTCGATCGGCTGACTGCTGAGGGCTTCGATCGACGGGCTTAATCAGCGGTATAGTCGCAACACGGTCGCATACCGCACCACAAAAGGGACGAATGGCTGGACGATGCGCGCCGAGCGCTTGTCGCGTCGTTCCACGACCTGATGCGGCGACCTCCGCTGGGTACAAGGCCGGAAACACGCAGTCGCGCTCGACCAGCGACAAGAGAGGGAACGGGAGGGCATGACGATGGACCGAGAGGCCCGAAACAACGCCCCGCCTCCCACCATCGCCACTTTGCGAAACCAGGGTGTGATCGGCGTGCGCGTATGCTGCCGCAACGCCAACTGCGGCCGGGCGGTGACGGTGCCGTTCGAAAAGATCGGATTGCCGGAGGACACGCCGATTCCACAGATTGCCCGGCTCCGACGCTGGGTCTGTCAGAAATGCGGAGGGCGACAGGTTTCGGTCATGCCGGACTGGCGTGACTTGCAGAGGGTGCGGCAGCCCTAAAGCGGCGCGTGAGCTGCAGCTCCGAATGCAAAAGTACGCTCAGCTTATCAGCGAGCGGCCCAAGTCTGGGGCGAACGCCCACGATGGGACATGCGCCCGCAGGCGCGTCACCGATATGCGCGATCACGGCGGTCCGGGCACCGGGATTGGCGCGTAGGTGCGTCACTCGATGGTCAACCCGCCAAAAGCCGACCTGACCCATTGTGCCAAGCTTCGCCGTCGGTGCCCTAGGAGGAAGGGTGGAGGAGGCGAGCCGCGAACATGCTTCCAGGCGCCTCACGCCGTCGCGCAATGCTCAATGGATAGGTCGCCCGCAACGAGGTTCTCATTATCATTGTCGACCAAATAAGGTCGAGGGTCGGGCAGAGGCAGCCCGCTCATCTTGCGCCGGACCCAGATTTCCCGGCAGGCTCCCGCCTTCATACCTGGCCGCCCGCAACGACAAAAGGCTAGCGAGGGCGATGCTGAACGGACGACTGTGGCCTGCTATGGACTTTCGCGCTCGACCGTCAAAGGATCCAGCTGCTGTCGGAGTGTCAGATGGACCGGAACATAATCGATTCTTCGTCGGCGACCGATGCCGGCGCACGTCGCGACCGGCTCCGTTACCCGTCGTGGCTGGCGGGGGCAGTTCTGATCCTGTCCGTGTTGACGGCGCTGTGGGCCTATAACCGCGACGACGCCCTCGCACGCGCTTCTCGCGGCGACGATGCTTTGATCGTCTCCAGCGAGCGCCTGCTGTCCGCCCTGAAGGACGTCGAGACGGGGGAGCGCGGCTTTGTCATCACCGGCAAGGACCAGTACCTGGAGCCTTATCGTGACGGCGTCGCCGCGGTCGGTCCGGAGCTCGCCACCGTGCGCTCATCGCTGGGCCAGGCCGCGATCGTCCTTTCGGATCTGGTGATGGCCCGGTTGCAAGAAGCCGCGGACGGCGTCGCGAGCTATCGTCGGGACGGACCCGCGACAGCCGCGGCCAAGGTCGACTCCGGGGTTGGCAAGGCCGCCATGGATGCCGTGCGCGTCGAGGTGGCCCGACTGCAGCGCGGCGCCGACGCGCGCATTGCCACCGCACAAGCCGACCGCGGTTTCGTCCATGCGCTGCGTGCGCTGTCCCTGGCCGGCCTCGTCCTGTCCGCCATCACTCTCGGCTACGTCGCCCTCTGTCGCCTGCGCGATCAGCGCGCCGGCCAGATCCTGCTCGACGGAGTTTTGGAGAACGCGCCCGTGGGTCTCGGCCTGCTCGACCGCTCGCTCCGCATCCGGCACGTCAACGAAACGCTCCGAAAGATGAGCGAGCGGGCGCTCGGCGCCAAGCCGGGCATGGGCATTTGGGACGTTATTCCGCACCTTCGCGCCGAACTCGAGCCGGGGCTTGCCCAGGTGGTGACCGGAAATCGGACGCTGGCCAACGTCGAAGTCGAGGCGGCCGATGGCGGACCTGAGCGGGTTCGCCACTATCAGGCCAGCTTCTACCCACTGCGGCGTCCGAAAGACGACGGCGTCAATGATGGCGTCGGTTTGGTGATCGCCGACGTGACGGCGCGTAAAAGGGCCGAGCGCGCCACCAGGGAAAGCGAGGAGCGCTTCCGCACGCTGGTCGAGGCCAGCGCCGCCATCATCTGGACGGCGGACGCGACTGGCGCCTTCATCACGCCGCAGCCGAACTGGTCGCGCTTCACCGGGCAGGACGCGCAAGATAGCCTGGGCTGGGGACGCCTGGCCTGCATTCACCCCGACGATGTCGAACGGACTCGCGTGGCTTGGTCGAACGCGGTCGCCGCACGCATGCCCATCGCGCTAGAGCATCGCGTGCGTCGACACGACGGCATGTGGCGCCACATGTCGCTCACCGCCGCTCCGGTTCTGGAGGAGGACAACTCGATCCGAGAGTGGGTGGCGTCGCACACCGACATCACCGGCCGCAGGCAGGCTGAGGAGGCGCTGGCGGCCGCCAGGGACAGCGCCGAGGAGGCAAACCTCGCCAAGAGCACCTTCATCGCCAACATGAGCCACGAGCTGAGGACGCCGCTGTCCGCCATCATCGGCTACAGCGAGATGATGCTGGAGGAGGTGGAGGACGGGGCCGAGCCGGCCGACCTTGCTCCCGACATGCGCAAGATCGAGACCAACGCCCGTCACCTGCTCGGGCTCATCAACGACGTGCTCGATCTCAGCAAAGTCGAGAGCGGCAAGATGGAGGTTTACGCGGAAACCTTCGAGGTCGAACCCATGGTGCGGGACGTGGCGTCCACGGTGGAAAGCCTCGTCGGCAAGAAGGACAACCGGCTGGTTCTGAAGGTCGGCCCAGACGTCGGCGCCATGCATTCGGACGTGACCAAGGTCCGGCAGATGCTACTGAACCTGCTGGGCAATGCCGCCAAGTTCACGGAGGGCGGCACTCTAACCCTCGCGGTCTCGCGCGAGGGCGATCGACTGCACTTTCGCGTGTCCGACACCGGTATCGGCATGACCGAGGAGCAGCGCTCGAGGTTGTTCCAGCGCTTCGTGCAGGCCGATACCTCGACGACACGCAGGTTTGGCGGCACGGGCCTCGGCCTGTCGCTCACCCTGGCCTTTGCCGAGATGCTGGGCGGGACTGTCGCGGTCGAGAGCGAGCCCGGCCGGGGCAGCAGCTTCACCGTCACCCTGCTGGCGAGCTACGCGGCGCTCGAAGGAGCGGAAGCAGTGCACGAAGGCCGGGTCAAAGCGGACGAGGCCGGGCAGGGGAGTCTCGACCTCGTGCTGGTGATCGACGACGATGAGAACCAGCGCGCGCTGATGACGCGCTTTCTGCACCGCGAAGGTTTCCAGGCCCGCTCCGCCGTCGACGGCCGCACCGGCCTCGCGATGGCGCGGGAGCTCAGGCCGCGTGCCATCCTGCTCGACGTGACGATGCCGGGCGTCGATGGCTGGTCGGTGCTGAGCGCCCTCAAGGCTGATTCGGACCTCGATGACATCCCGGTGGTGATGGTAACCTTCGTCGAACAACGGGCGCTGGCGGCGTCGTTGGGCGCCACCGACTACGTGCTCAAGCCGGTGCGCTGGGACCGGTTCAAGACCGTGATGGACCGCTTCAGACCGCCGGAGGGGCAGGTGCTGATCGTCGACGACGACCGTGACACACGCGAACGACTGCGCACGCTGCTCGAGCGTGACGGCTGGAGCGTTATCGAAGCCGAGCACGGTAGCGACGGCCTGAAGCGGCTTGCGGAGAGCCTGCCCGTCCTGGTGCTGCTCGACCTGACGATGCCGGTGATGGACGGCTTC
>JAYVMK010000386.1:0-7639 GCA_043758995.1 Lichenibacterium sp.
CATCATGGACCTCTACCAGCGAACGCCCGTCGGCACGACGGTGCTGGTTTTGAAGCACATCCGGTGAGGCTCCCCGTGGTTTCTGCAATTCGTCTCGCCGCCGCCGCCGTGCTCGCCGCGGGGCTCGCCGGCTGCGGTCATTTCGGCGGCTCGGGCGCGCCCTCCGTCAATGGAGATACGCCGATCGCCACGACGCTCGATGCGCCGCGGGGCAGCCCTTCCGACTTCGACGTCAACGTCGGCCGCCGGGTGTTCTTCACCACAGGGTCGGATGCCCTCTCCGAAACCGACCGGGTGACGCTCGACAAACAGGCCGTGTGGCTGAAGCGCTATCCGCCCTATCGCATGCTCATCGAGGGCTATGCCGACGACCCGGGTTCGGCCGCCGCCAATATGAGCCTCGGGCAGCGCCGCGCCGCGGCCGTGAAGGCCTATCTCGAACATCAGGGCGTGGCGGCGTCGCGGCTCCGCACCGTCAGCTACGGCAACACGCGGCCGGTGCGGAAATGCGCCGACCCGTCCTGCTGGTCGCAAAATCGACGCGCCGTGACGGTGCTGGACTCGATCGCGTCGTAGCGTCGATCGCTCCTCGCCGCCATTGCGAGCGGCGCGCAGCAACCCGGCCGACGTGAGCTACCGGACGGCAAGAGTTCGCCGGTAGCGGAAAGCGGTTCTGGGTTGCCGCGGCGCTTTACGCTCCGCAGTGACGATCATCGGCGCGAGCGGCCCCATATGAAGTCGGTCGGACCGGCTGACCGGACGTAGCGGACCTCGCGACGCTCAGCCCTGCCCTTTGGGGAACTCCAGCCCCATGCCGCGAAAACGCTCGGGGTCGTCGAGCCAGTTCTCGCGGACCTTGACGTGCAGGAACAGGTGCACGTTGCACTCGGCCGCCTCGCCGATGTCCTTTCGGGCCGACTTGCCGATCGACTTCAGCGTCTGGCCGCCTTCGCCGATGACGATCTTCTTGTGGCCGTCGCGGGTCACGAAGATCGTCTGCTCGATGCGGGCGGAGCCGTCCGGCAGGGTCGTCCAGCTGTCGGTCTCGACGGTGGTCTGGTAGGGCAGTTCCTCGTGCAGCCGCTCGAACATCTTCTCGCGGGTGATCTCGGCGGCGAAGAGGCGAAGCGGCGCGTCGGTCACCTGGTCGGCTGGATAGAGCCAGGGGCCGAGCGGCATGGCGTCAGCCAGGACCGACAGGAACTTGTCGACGCCGTGCCCCTTCAGGGCCGAGACCATGAAGGTATCGTCGAACTTCAGCCGTGTATTGACGGCTTCGGCGAGCTTCAGCAGCTTGTCGACGTCGATCGTGTCGATCTTGTTCAGCACCAGGAAGCGCTTGGCCTTGCCCTCGGCCATCCGTGTGATGATCGCCTCGCTACCGGCGTCGAGCCCCTTGCGGGCATCGAGCAGCAGCGCGACCGCATCGGCGTCGCCGCCCGCCCCCCAGGCCGCCTGAACCATGGCCCGGTCGAGCCGGCGCTTGGGTACGAAAATGCCGGGGGTGTCGACGAAGATGACCTGGGCCGACCCCTGCACGGCAATGCCGCGCACCGGTGCGCGCGTAGTCTGAACCTTGCGCGACACGATCGAGACCTTGGAACCCACCAGGGCATTGATCAGCGTCGACTTGCCGGCGTTGGGCACGCCGATCAGCGCCGCGAAGCCGCAGCGGGTCGGGCCTTCGGCGGGCGGAGCATTCGAGACGGGGTCGCTCATGAGTGCTGTCCTTCAGCGGCTGCCGGCTCGGGGGCGATCGGTCCGAAGCCTTCGCGGCGCATGAAGCTTTCGGCAGCGGCCTGTTCGGCGAGACGTTTGGAGCTGCCGAAACCATCGGCGGAGTCCAGTCCTTCCACCGTCACGCTCACGGTGAATTGCGGCGCGTGGGCGGGACCGCTGCGTTCGGTCTCGCTATAGACCGGGGTCGCCTTGCCGCGGGCCTGCGCCCATTCCTGCAGCGCCGTCTTGGGATCCTGCAGGGCGCGGCGCGGCGCCAGCATGCGGGGCTTCCAGTCGCGGCGGACCAGCGCGGCCGCAGCTTCGTAGCCGCCGTCGATGAAGACGGCACCGATCAGCGCCTCACAGACATCGCCGAGGATCGCCTGGCGGCCGCGGCCGCCCGACTGCACTTCCCCCGGACCGAGCCGAATGTAGGGACCCACGTCCCAGGACGCCGCCACTTCGGCGCAGCTCTCACGGCGCACGAGGTCGGCAAGGCGCCGGGAGAGTTCGCCCTCGGTCGCATGGGGGAATTCGGCATAGAGCATGGCAGACACGGCAAGGCCGAGCACCCGATCGCCGAGGAACTCCAGGCGCTGGTAGCTGCCAGCGCGGGCATTGGCGCCGGGAATGCCCGACACATGCGCCAGCGCCCGATCGAGCAACTCAGGCTTGGCGAAATGGTGACCGAGGCTCGCCTCGAGTCCCGAACGGTCGGCGCGGCCCGCGTGCCTGCTCATCGCACGAGCGTGAAGATGCGGCTCCAGCGCACGTCGGTGGGCCAGCGCCAGATCTGCCAGATGGGCGTGTCTTCCTGGACGGAGAAGAAGATGACCTCAGCCCGGCCGACGAAGTTCTCGAAGGGGACGTACCCTACCCCGCCCTGCTCGACGGGAACGCGGGAGTCGAGCGAGTTGTCGCGGTTGTCGCCCATCATGAAATATTCGTTGGGCGGCACCTGATAGGTGTCGGTGTTCGACTCGATCGAGCCGTCGTCGCCGTCGATCTGGATGATCTTGTGGGTCACGCCGCCGGGTAGGGTCTCGTTATAGGTCGGCACTTCCACGTCGTGGCCGAACCGATCCTTGGTGGTGATGGTCTGCGTCGGCTCGCGCGGCACCATCTGCCCGTTGATGTAGAGACGGGCGTGGATCACCTGGATCTTGTCGCCCGGCAGCCCGATCACACGCTTGATGAAGTCGGTATTGTTGTCGAGCGGGGTCTTGAACACAGCGACATCGCCGCGCTTCGGCGGGGTCCCGAGGATGCGTCCACTGAACAGGTCGGGGCTGAGGGGAAAGGAATATTTCGAATAGCCGTAGGTGTATTTGGACACGAACAGGTAATCGCCGATCAGCAGTGTCGGGATGAGCGACCCCGATGGGATGTTGAAGGGCTGGAAGAGGAAGGTACGCACCACGAGGGCGATCAGCAGAGCCTGAACCACGACCTTGACGGTCTCGCCGAGCCCGCCCTCCTGGGTGACCTTGCGTCGGCGTTCGGCCTCCTTGCCCTTGAGGCTCACGGGCTCCGTCATCGTGTCTGGTCCGATCGTCCTGTCCGGCCTCGCCGGGTGTCAATCCTCGCCGCGGGAGGCCTCATGGCGCTCCGCCACCTGCGGGGGTCGGGTGGATATAGCGAGCCGGCATCATGCCGCCAAGCCCAACGAGCATTCACCATGCCGTCCGGCGCGCCAGCCACGCTCAGAGCGTGGGCGGCGGTAGAGCCTCGATCACCACGAAGGCCTGCGCATAGGGATGCTCGTCGGTGAGGCTAAGATGAATGACAGGCTCGAGCCCGGCCGGCACGATGGCACGCAATCGCGCCAGGGCCCCTCCGGTCAGCTGCAGCGTCGGCTGGCCCGACGGGCGATTGACCACCCCCATATCGCGCCAGAACACGCCATGGCGCAGCCCCGTCCCGAGTGCCTTGGCGCAGGCCTCCTTGGCGGCGAAGCGCTTGGCATAGGTCCCGGCCTGGTCGGCGCGCCGCTCGGCCTTGCGCCGCTCGACATCGGTGAAGCAGCGATGGGTGAAGCGCTCGCCGTGCCGCTCCAGCACCGCGGCGAGGCGGCGAATGTCGCAGAGGTCGCTCCCGATACCGACGATCATGCGCGCCTCCGCTCAGCCATTGACGCGCTCGACCTGCGACACAGTATTGAGCGCTCGAAGTTGCGCCATGATGGCGCCGAGCTGCTTCAGGTCCCAGACCTGGACGTCGAGCACGATGTCGCGGAAATCCGGCGATCGCGACAGGACCTTGAGGTCATCGATGTTGCCGCCGTTGTCGCCGACAGCAGCCGTAATGGCCGCCAGCGCACCCGGTTCATTGATCGCCGTGACGGCCAGTTGCGCCGGAAACAACTCCTTGCGCGACGGGTCGACGTCCCAGCGCACGTCAAGCCAGCGTTCCGGCTGATCGTCGAAGGCCGTCAGCGCCGGCGATTGGATCGGGTAGATGGTGATCCCCTCACCCGGCGTGAGGATTCCGACGATGCGATCGCCCGGGACCGCGCCACCGTTGGGAGCAAAACTCACGGGCAGGTCGCCCGATTGCCCGCGAATGGGGATGGGACGCGCCGGACCGATGCCGTCGCCCGAGAGCTGCGGGCCGCCAGGCACCTTGAAGCGGAAGTTTTCCGCCTTTTCGAGCCCGAACCAGCCGGGTTCGCCGGCCTGGGGCGAGACGCCGGGCTTGCGGGGCTCGGCGATCTCCGGATGAACGGCGCGCACGACGTCGGCCGAGAACATCTCTCCCCGGCCGACGGCAGCGAAGACGTCCTCGAGCGACGTCCGGGCGAGGCGCGGCATCACGGCCCGCACCTTGTCCTCGGAGAAGGTCTTGCCGTTGCGCTCGAAAGCGCGCGTCAGGATCTGCCGGCCAAGGCCGGAATATTGCGCCCGGACGGCGTCGCGCGTGGCGCGCCGGATGGCGGCACGCGCCTTGCCGGTGGCCACGATGGATTCCCAGGCTGGCGGCGGCACCTGGCCTTCGGCACAGGCGATCTCCACCTCGTCGCCGTTCGCGAGTTCGCTGAACAGCGGCGCCATACGGCCGTTGACCTTGGCGCCGACCGCCGTATTGCCGATCCCGGTGTGGATCGCATAGGCGAAATCGATCGGCGTGGCGCCTTTCGGTAGTGCGATGAGCCGGCCTTTCGGGGTGAAGCAGAACACCTGATCGTGGAACAGTTCGAGCTTGGTGTGCTCCAGGAACTCCTCGGCACTGTCGGCATCGGCCAGCATGGCGATGGTCCGGCGCAGGCCCGAGTAAGCCCGGCTCTCGCCGGCCGCGATACCGACGTCGAGTGCGCCGCCATCCTTGTAGAGCGCATGGGCCGCGATGCCGTTCTCGGCGAGGTCGTGCATGGCACGGGTGCGGATCTGCAATTCGACGCGCTGGCGCCCCGGTCCGACGACGGTCGTGTGGATCGAACGATAATCGTTCTGCTTCGGAGTCGAGATATAGTCCTTGAAGCGGCCCGGAACGGCCGGCCACTGCGTGTGGATGATCCCCAGGACGCGGTAGCAATCCTCGATCGACTCGACCAGCACGCGGAAGCCGAAGATGTCGGAGAGCTGTTCCAGGGCGACGTTCTTCTGCTCCATCTTGTGCCAGACCGAATAGGCCTGTTTCTGCCGCCCCTTCACGCTGGCCTTGATGCCGCTCTGGGCCAGCTTTTCCGAGAGCTCCGTTTCGATCTTGGCGATCAAGGAGCCATAGGTCGCCGTCATGCCGTCGAGGCGCGACACCAGAGAGGCGTGCGCTTCCGGCATCAGTGCGGCGAAGGACAATTCCTCAAGTTCGTTCCGCATGCCCTGCATGCCCATGCGGCCGGAGAGCGGCGCATAGATGTCGAGAGTCTCCTGCGCGATGCGGGCCCGCTTCGCCTCGGGTACGTGATGCAGGGTGCGCATATTGTGCAGCCGGTCGGCCAGCTTCACCAGCAGTACCCGGATATCGTCGGCGATGGCGAGCAACAGCTTGCGCAGGTTTTCGCCCTGGGCCGCCTGTTTCGAGACGAGGTCGAGGCGCTTGATCTTGGTCAGACCGTCGACGAGGCTGCCGATCTCGTCACCGAAAAGGCGATCGATCTCCTCCCGAGTGGCTTCCGTATCCTCGATCGTATCGTGCAGGACCGCCGCCACGATGGTGGCGTCGTCGAGCTTGAGGTCGGTGAGGATGGCCGCGACTTCGAGCGGATGGGAAAAATAGGGATCGCCCGAGGCGCGTTTCTGCGTCCCATGCGCCCGCATGGCATAGACATAGGCCCGGTTGAGCAGATCCTCGTCGGCGTCGGGATTGTAGCTTTTGACGCGGTCGACGAGTTCGTATTGTCGGAGAATCTTCGCGGGGCCCGGGCGGCGCGGAGCGAGGGTGGCGAGGGTCATGCCGCAGAGTATCGGTGCGGTCGATCCTCCGGGCAAGGCGGAACGGCGCCGCAACAAGCGATGCGCCGGCACGACAGGTATGCGGCGCCGACACTGTGCGCGGACAATCCGGGCGGCCGGCAGACCACTTCGGGTGCCAAGGCGCCGAAGCTCGCTGCCAGCGCCATGGAAGTGCTGCTTACTCGCCCTCTTCCTCGGTCTCGGCCGGGGGAACGAGGCCTTCGAGGCCGCGCAGCAGATCCTCTTCCGTCATGCGGTCGAACTGGATGTCGGGGCTGGCCTCGGGATCGGCGAGGTTCTTCGAGGCCGAAGGAGTCATGGCGGGAACGGCCTCGGGCTCGGGCTCGTCGACTTCCACGTGCTTCTGCAGCGAATGGATCAGATCCTCACGCATGTCCTCGGGGGCGAACCGCTCGTCGGCAATCTCGCGGAGCGCCACGACGGGGTTCTTGTCATTGTCGCGGTCGAGCATGATGGGGGAGCCGGAGGAGATCAGCCGAGCGCGATGGCTGGCCAGCAGCACGAGATCGAAGCGGTTCTCGACCTTGTCGATGCAATCTTCCACGGTGACGCGCGCCATGCCGGTATCCTTCAGAGCGTGATGATGGTGTTTCACGCTGCGGTAGCCCGCGCGGCGGCGCGACGCAAGCCCGGTTTCATTTTTCGGGCTTGACGCGCACGCGATTCCCGGCGCAGCCGTCAGGCAAGGCTGTGCTCCGATGAAATAAGGCAGGTCATGGCCAAAAGCGGCCGAAAAAAGCCCCAGATGCGAGTGCGAGTGACGCTTTGGATGGGTGGGCCGCATGCTGCTGCGACGGCCTCGCCCGATACGGCAAGCGCGCGAGGTCGGTTCGTCCGATTGCGATCGCGAACGATCGGTTCGGTCCGGCACCGTTCGTGGTGCTGCCATCGACCCTTGTGACCGACAATTTCAACAACTCGATTACAGTGAAGAGCATCACCCGTATGGCCGAGCAAGAACGCACCGCCCTCTTCATCGACGGCGCCAACCTTTATGCGACCGCGAAAACCCTCGGTTTCGACATCGACTACAAAAAACTGCTGCGCGAATTTCAGAGCAAGGGGCGCCTGATCCGCGCGTTCTACTATACCGCGCTGGTCGAGGATCAGGAATATTCGTCGATCCGCCCGCTGATCGATTGGCTCGACTACAACGGCTATGCCGTCGTGACCAAGCCCACCAAGGAGTTCGTCGACTCCATGGGGCGGCGCAAGGTCAAGGGCAACATGGATATCGAACTCGCCGTCGACGCCATGGAGATGGCCGAGAACCTCGACCACATGGTGCTGTTTTCGGGCGACGGCGACTTCCGCTCCTTGGTCGAGGCCGTGCAGCGCAAAGGCGTCCGGGTATCGGTGGTCTCCACCGTCACCACGCAGCCTCCGATGGTAGCCGACGAGTTGCGACGGCAGGCCGATGAATTCGTCGACCTCGTTCATCTCATCGCGAAAGTGGGCCGCGACGGCGAGCGTCCCGAACGCGCCCCCCGTGTCGAGCGGCGGCCGCT
>JAYVMK010000387.1:0-6992 GCA_043758995.1 Lichenibacterium sp.
CGAAGCAGCGGACTCCGGCGCAAAGTCGCTCCGGTAAAAGAGGCACAGGCGAGCGCGCGCGTCATCCGGCCGGTCTTGACCGAACGGTGCAAACAGCGCGTTCAGAGACGCGGCCGCCGCTTCATCGCCCCGGCAGCACGCCACCATGGGACGGCAAGAGAACCCGAGATGACATCAGCAGACGAACCTCTCGCCCTCGGCATCATCGGGGCGGGCATCATGGGACGTCGGATGCTCGACGCCGTGCAGGCGCAGACGCAGTCGCCGGTCCGCATCGCGGCCCTGTGGGATCCTTCTCCGGCGGCGCGGGACCATATCGCGTCCGCCTATCCAACGGTGCCGCTCGCCGCGGACGCCGCAGCCGTGGTGGCGGCGAGCGCCTGCGTCTATGTCGCGTCGCCGCCCGCCTCGCATCTCCTTCATGCCCATGCAGCGCTCGACGCCGGACGCAGCATCTTTTGCGAAAAGCCGCTCGCGGTGGACCTCCGCGAGGCGCGCGCCTTCGTGGACGAAGCCGGACCGCGCGGCGCCGTGAATTTCCCTTTCGCCTCTTCGGCGGGTGTCGCGGCTCTCACACGCTGGATGGCGGACGGCACCGTCGGAACGCCGCGACGCCTGACCATCGAGGTCGGCTTCGCGGCCTGGCCGCGGCCCTGGCAGGCCGACGCGGCGGCGTGGCTCGATGCGCCGGCCGAAGGCGGCTTCACGCGCGAGGTCGTGTCGCATTTCCTGTTCCTCAGTCGTCGACTGCTCGGGCCCTTGGCCGACCTCCGCGGCTCGGTGAGCTTTCCCGATATCGGCCGTTCGGAGCGGGCCATCGCGGTGACGCTCCGCGCCGGCGATGTCCCGGTGACGCTCACGGGCCGCGTCGGCGTGACCGCCCTCGACGACCACAATAGCTGGACGCTGGTGGGGGACGCCGGCGCCATCCGGTTGCGCGATTGGGCCATCGCCGAACGGCAGCAGCCGGACGGACACTACGAAGTGACGCCGGATGCGAGGCCCAACGCGGAGGAGCGCCCGATCGCGCTCCGGCGCCAACTCGAGGGTGTGGTCCGGATGGCGCGTGGCGAGAGCCACCCCCTCGCCACCCTCTCTGAGGCTTTCGACGTTCAGGAGATCGTGGAGGGGATCCTGACGCTCTGAACGGCGCTGCGGCGGCTCCCCGTCGCGGTTCGTAGGGCGAGGGTTCGCTGGCATGATGCCGGTCTGGGGCGGCTATCACTGGCTGTTCTTTCTGGCCGACGACACGGGTGTGGCGGATCGCGATCCGACCCTGGAGGAGATCCAGGCCCTTGCGCGCGAGGTGACGGGCGACGAGACCCTGACCCTGACCAATCCGCAGTGGCTCACTCACAGCCGGTTCGAATACGGAGTATCCTCCACCTATGCGCGAGGCCGCGTCTTCCTGGCCGGCGATGCCGGGCACCTGTCCCTGCCGATCGGCGGCCAGGGCATGAACGCAGGCCTGCACGACGCGGTCGAGATCGCATGGCGATTGGCGATGAGCCTGCGCGGCGAGGCGGAGCCGGTCGTCCTCGAATGCTACGACGTCGAGCGGGGCGGCGAGCCCGCCCGGCTGAGCGCCCAACAGGCGCGCGGGTTCCGATCGACCGTCCATCGTGGCGCGGTCATCGACACGGTCCTGGGGCTGGCCGCGAAAGCGATGCCGAACCTCGGCTCGCTCATGCAGGGGACGGACGATCTGCAGCAGTTGGCGGTGAGCTAATTCAAGAGCGTACTGAATGCCGACCACCTGACCGGACTTTTCCACGTCCTGCAGCGTGGGCCGAAGCGGGGGAGCGTGCGCCGGATGCGGAGGTCGTCGATGCCGGACGGGTGACCAGCCTCGTCGGCTACCTGTACAACCCGGACGGACAGACGACGGGCCGGGCGCTCTTGTGTTTCGATGGGCGCTCGGCGGACGCGCAGATGGCGATCCGTGCCGACATCGCGGCGGTAGCTCCGTGGCGGTCGGTGCGTCCGCGCCTTGTGCTCGCCGGTCCGGCTTTCTCAGCCGGCGAGGCACCCGTTCTGTCCGACCTCGATGGCAAGGCGCACGGCGCCTACAGGTTGGAAGGGCAACCGGCCCTCGTGCTGGTGCGCCCAGACGGTCACATCGCGTTCCGCAGTTCGGCTGCCGACGTCAAGCATCTGACGGCGTACTGCACCCGCGTGTTCGGCAAGGCTGCCGAGTCCCGCGACGTGACGGAGTTCGGCTCTTTGGGCAGCTACACCACGGACGCTTCTCTGTCGGAAGTCTCGCAGGCGTAAGCCGCCGTTGAACATGTGACGGCTCGACCGTCGCAGCCGAGGGCGCGTGAGCCTGCGCTCAGATCTGCGCCGAACCGCCATCGACGAACAACTCGCTGCCCGTGACGAAACTGCTCTCGTCCGACGCGAGGAAAAGAGCAGCAGCGGCGATCTCGTCGGGATCGCCCATGCGACCGAGCGGACTCGCCGTTTCCATCGCAGCCACGAACGCGCGGTTCTGGTCCTCGGTCTGGGTAAGCCCATGAAGGCCCGGGGTCGATGTCGCGCCCGGCACGAGAACGTTCACGCGGATGCGTCGGGGTGCCAAGTCCTGGATCCAACTGCGGGCAAAGTTGCGGATGGCTGCCTTGCTGGCGCTGTACACGCTGAACGACGGGCCACCTGTGACGCCCGTGGTCGAGCCCGTCAGGATCACCGATGCGCCGTCCCGAAGCAGTGGCAGCGCCTTCTGCACCGTGAAGAGTGTGCCCTTCACATTGGTCGAGAAGGTGCGCTCGTAATGCTCTTCCGTGATGTCCGACAAAGCCATGAACTCGCCGCCGCCGGCGTTGGCCATCAACACATCGATTTGGCCGGCTTCCGCGCGAACGACGTCGTAAAGCCGATCGAGATCGGTCAGGTTCGCGACGTCACCCCGAACGCCGCGCGCGCCGGCTCCGACCTCGGCCACTGCGCTGTCGAGCTCGACCTGCCGACGCCCCATCATGAACACGCGCGCGCCTTCCCGCGCGAAACGTGTCGCGCTTGCCAGGCCGATGCCGCTGTTTGCGCCCGTCACGACCGCGACCTTGCCCTCGAGCCTGCCCATCTTCGCCTCCATCCTTGGATGTCCGGATATGGACTGACGCTGTTTTTATCGCCAGTACCTACCTAAAGGTAAGTGCTAGAGTTCTGCGGTGAGGTTGGAACGGCGATGAACGGAATTGAGAGACGCTGTGGGCTCGACGTCGCGCTGACGGTGATGGGTGGAAAGTGGAAGCCCTTGATCCTGTACTACCTCCAGTCAGGGCCGAGGCGATTCGGCGACCTCAAGCGACAGGTGGTCGGCATCAGCGAGAAAGTGTTGATCCAGCAGCTGCGCGAGTTGGTCGCGGCCGGCGTGCTGCAGCGGCATGACCACCAGCAGGTCCCTCCGAAGGTCGAATACGCGATGACGGACTTCGGCCTGAGCCTCGTCCAGGCGCTGATGCCCTTGTGCGAGTGGGGAACGGAGCATCGAACCCAGGTGGAAGCCATCGTTTCCGCCCGCGCGGCGGCGGGTCAAGACTGAACGGCTCCGCTGCGCCTCGAGGCGCAACAGGCCGCGGTTGGGCGAGGCCGGATCGTCATCGGATGTCCGCCCTGGATCCAACGCAGCACACCGCGGGTCCGATCTGATCGCGTCAGAACTCGATGCGAGTCTGGCTCTGCAGAGCGTTCAGTGCCGTGGCTCGCCCCCCTTCGCCGGGGCGGTGCCATCCGGCGCCTGCATCTTCTCGGCGAGGACCGACTTCCAGAAGCGCAGCAGGCGCCGGTAGTAGACGGGATCGTCGCGGAGCACGGTCTGCACGCCCATGCCGCGCAGCAGGCAAAGCGTCGCATTCAGCATCACCTCGACTTCCATGCTGTCGAGCCCGGTGTCGGCGAAGAAGTGCCGCCAGAGCGAGTCGAGTTGCTCATGGAAGACCTGCGTCCGCTTGACCAACTGACCGCGCAGGTAGTCGTTGTGCCGAGCTGCCGTGATCTCCTCCAGCGTCAGCATAAAAAAGCGGCCGGACATGATCGTCCAGACGCGGTCGATGAAATCGCTGAGGCTGAGCGACCCGCTGCGCACGAGGCCCGCATAGGTCCGGATATCGGCACCCACCATCGTGAGGTGACGGTCGAAGGCCTCGACCACGAGCTCGTCCTTGCCGGTGTAATGATGGCTCAAGGCACCGCGCGTCAGCCCGGCGCGCGCCGCGATATCGACCGTCGTCGTCGCCGCGTAACCCTTGGTCAGCAGCAGGTCGAGCGTCGCCCCGATGAGGCGGTCGCGCGTGGCGGCGGCCCGCTCTTCCTGAGTGCGAGCCGGCTTGGGCAACGATCGGTTCATGCCGAAGACCCTACCCGGCGAGGATTTACATGCAAGCATGAATGTATGTCTTGACAGCTTCGAGACGCACGCACATTCTCGGTCCTGCTTCGACCGTCTTGCCCCCATAAATCGTGAATCCGACGTCGTCGGAGTAGCATCTCTGCGCTGCATGATTGTCTATCGTGCATGCGATATCGTGCAAAATGCCTCGACGGAGGCATAGACCTGTCTTTCTTTTGATCATTGGTTGCGATGACCTAGTCAGGGTCTTGGATCTGCATTCGCCGATGCCGGTCGAATAGAAAGTGGCCAGGTTTTTGCAGACCGCAACGCGCGAGTTCGAAGGGCAACCGTCATGACAGAAACCACCTTGGCGGCCGCCAATATCAGAATCGTCCATGACAAGGCGCGTAACCTGAACCGGTTCGCCGAAATGATCGACGAGGCGGCGGGGCAGGGCGTCGACGTGCTGGTGCTGCCTGAGGTGGGGCTCCAGGGCTATGCCGACTTCGCGCTCGCCGTCGGCTCACCGGGCGGTGCCGAACAGAAGCGCTATTACGCCCGGGAAGCCGAGACCATTCCGGGCCCCTCGACGCAACGGATCGCCGATCTCGCGCGCCGTCACGGCATGCTGATCCAACTCGGCATGGCCGAGTCATCGCTGCACGGCAACGCGATCTACAATTCGACCGCTCTGATCGGACCCGACGGGGTGATCGGCGTCTATCGCAAGCTGCACAATACGTTCGAATTTCCGTACTTCTCGCCGGGAGAGGAAACGCCGGTGTTCCGCACGCCGCACGGCGTGATGTCGAGCCTGATCTGCTACGACCTGTGCTTCCCCGAATTGCTGCGCACCTATGCGGTTCAGGGGGCCGATGTCGTCCTGATGTCGACCGCCTGGCCCATGAAAGGGCACGATCGACCGACCGACTATCACGGCTGGGCCATGGATCTCGCCGCCCAGAGCAATGCCTTCTTCAATCAGTTCTGGCTCGTCGTTTCGAACCATTGCGAGACGGCGGCCTATTCGCAGAAGATCGACTACTACGGCGGCTCCCAGATCGTGGACCCCACTGGCAAAGTGGTGGCCTATCTTGGCGAAGAGGAAGGGCTGGTGGTGCATCGCGCCGACCTCCGGGACGCGATTCTGAAGTCCCGTACCGAAGCCTTCTTCGGCCTGAATCTCCTGCAGGACCGCCGGCCGGAACGCTACGAGGCCGTGCTCGACCAGAGCCACCGTTTCCCGACCGAGGCTCTGCGGCGCGGCACCGGTGCCGAGCGGCCTGCCGAGCCCGGGCCGAGCCGCAAACCCCGGCTCGCCCACCCCGCCTGACGCTTCAACCTCGCAACCGAACGCCACGGACCCAGCCATGAACCGCAGAGACTTCCTCGCCTCGACGACCATCCTTGGCGGAGCCACGGCGCTCGGCACCTTCACGCCCCTGCCGCTCTTCGCCCAGACTGCACCGACCAGGGGCGGCACTCTGATCTGGGGTCACTCGGAGACGACGCAAAGCCTCGACGTCCACACCGTGGGAGCCGCGGCCAGCCTGCGCGTGCTGCAGAATATCCACTGCGCGCTCGTCACCATCAATAGCAAGTTCGAGATCATCCCGAGCCTCGCCGCCAAGTTCGACACCAGCCCTGACCTGCTGACCTATACGTTTCACTTGCGCCCCGGATTGAAGTTCCACGACGGCAAGCCGGTGACCTCGGCCGACGTCAAATACTCCTTCGACCGCTGCCGCGATCCTAAGACCGGAGCCGTGAACTACGAGGTCTTCAACGACGTCGACGTCATCGAAATGCCCGACGACGCGACCGTGTCGATCAAGATGAAGCGGGTCAACGCCCCTTTCCTGGGCCGTATCGCCGAGAACGGGGCAGGGGCCATCATACCGCAGGGGTCGGGCGACCAGCAGGGCACGACGCCGATCGGCACCGGCCCGTTCAAATTCGTGCGCCGCGAATTCGGCCACGAGATCGAGCTCGCGCGTTTCGACGATTACTGGGAGGGGCCGGCCTATCTCGACCGTGTCATCGAACGTGAGATCACCGAGCCCACCGTGAGGCTCACCGGGCTTCAGACCGGTGAGTTGCACGTCATCAACGACATCCCGGCCGATCGCGTCGAGGAGACCAAGAAGAACCCGAAGCTGCAGACGCTCTCGTGGTTTCCGCTCAACTTCGACTTCCTCAACATGAACCACGACTTCGAGCCCTTCAAGGACAAGCGCGTGCGTCAGGCCTTCGACCTGATGATCGACAAGGAACAGTTGCTGCAGGGCGCCCTCTGGAGCCAGGGCAAGCTGACGGCGTCGCCGAGCTTCCCCACATCCTCGTCCTACGACGGGGCGCTGAAGAGCCGGGCTCAGGACCTGGACAAGGCGCAGGCGCTGCTGGCCGAGGCGGGCTATGGCCCCGGCAAACTGAAGCTAACCTTCCGCGTGACCACCAACTATCCCTACCATGTCGAATCCGCGCAGATCATGGCCGAGTGGTTCCGGGCCTGCGGTGTCGATATGAAGATCGAACAACTGACCTGGGCGGACTGGCTGGCCAAGTGCTGGACCCAGAAAGACTTCCAGATCACCATGATGAACTTCTTCACGCTGTGGGAGCCGGACTTCCTCTATTACAGCCTGTGGAACTCCAAGGG
>JAYVMK010000388.1:0-5962 GCA_043758995.1 Lichenibacterium sp.
GTCAGCTGCGGGGTGCGGCCGCCCTGGCCGTACCAGGCATTGCCGATCGAGGCGGTCAGCCCCGCCGCCAGCATGTTGATGGCGGCACCCGAGACGATCTGGTTGCCGCGCGCCTCGATCGAGGCGAAGCCGTGGGCCAGCGCGAAAACCAGCGAGGCCGCGATCCCGGCCGCGAGGCCCATTCCGGCGCTGCCGGTCGCATCGGCGGCGGCAGCGGCCGCGAAGGCGGCCGCCAGCATCTTGCCTTCGAGGCCGATGTCGAAGATCCCGGCTCGCTCGGACCATAGGCCCGCCAGGCAGGCAAAGATCAGCGGCACCGACAGCCGCAGACTGGAGGCCAGGATGAGGGCCGCGGCAGTGATGGCGTCCTGCATCAGGGCACCTCCCCGCCGGGCTCGGCGACGCGCGCCGGAAGGCTCGTCTCGCCCCTGTCGTCGGGCCGCAGACGGGCGTTGAAGAGCTGCGCCAGGCCGCGGCGGAACAGCCCTTCCAGCGCGCCCGCGAAGAACACGACAAGGCCCTGCACCACCACGATCATGTCGCGGGTGACCTTGGGCTCGTCGAAGGCGAGTTCGGCGCCGCCCTGATAGAGCATGCCGAAAAGGAACGAGGCGAGCACGACGCCGAGCGGATGGCCGCGCCCCATCAGGGCCACCGCGATGCCGACGAACCCGTATCCGGAGGTGAAATCGAGCAGCAGGCGGCTCTGCACGCCCATGATCTCGTTCACGGCGACACCGCCCGCGAGGGCGCCCGACAACGCCATGGCGAGTACCGTGATGCGGGCCGGCGAGATGCCGCCATAGATGGCGGCCTGGGGATTCTGGCCGACCGTACGAAGCTCGTAGCCGGCACGGGTGCGCCAGACGAAGATCCAGACCGCGACGGCGCACAGGAGAGCCAGGAAGAAGCTGAGGTTCAGCGGCGTCGTCGGCGCCGCGATGCCGACGGCGCCGAGCACGGATTGCAGCGAGGGCACCAGGGCCGAAGCGGGGAAGGCCGAGGATTCGGCCTGCATGTCGCCGGTCGGGCGCAGCATGTTCACCAGCACGTAGGCCATCAGGGTCGAGGCCAGGAAGTTGAACATGATCGTCGTGATGACGATGTGGCTGCCGCGGCGGGCCTGCAGCAGGCCGGGCACATAGGCCCAGGCGGCGCCGAAGAGGGCCGCGCCCGCGATCCCGGCCGGGATCAGCAGCCAGGGCGGCAGCGCGCCGCCATGCAGGCAGACCAGCGCGGCGCCGAGCCCGCCGACATAGGCCTGGCCCTCGGCACCGATGTTGAACAGCCCGGCCTGGAAGGCCAGCGTCACGGCGAGGCCCGTGAAGATGAAATCGGTCGCGTAGTAGAGCGTGAACCCGAGACCTTCGCCGGAGCCGAGACTGCCGCCGACGAGTTCGCGCAACGCGTTCCAAGGGTCGACCCCGATGGCCGCCATGACGAGGCCGCCGACGATCAGCGCCGAGGCGACGCTGAGCAGCGGCACGAGCACGATGTCGGCCCAGGCCGGGAGAGGACGGGGAGCGCTCACGGCAGGCTCAACGCGGCGTCACACCGGCGCGGGCCGCCGCCGGACCTACGAGCCTCGCCGCATCGCCGATCATGTCGGCAGGACCAGGGCGCCATCCGCGTCGAGCGGGAAGAAGGGATTATGGGCCAGCTCCCAAATATGCCCGTCGGGGTCGGCGAAATATCCCGAATAGCCGCCCCAGAAGACTGTCTGCGGCGTTTTCAGCGCCGTTGCGCCGGCGGTCAGCGCCGCGGCATAGGCGGCATCGACAGCGGCAGGGCTGTCGAGGTTCTGCGCCAGGGTAATGCCGGAGAAGCCGGGTCGGGAGTCCGGCACGGCGGCATCGGCCGCCAGCGCGGCGCGGGAGAAGAGCGACAGCGCCAGTCCGTTCATCTGGAAGAAGGCGACATCGTCGCCCTGGCTGGCGCTCGACGGCTTCCACCCGAGGGCCTCGTAGAAGCGCCGCGCCGCCGGTACGGAGGCCACGCCGAGTGTCACGATCGTGATGCGCCGGTCCATCAGCAGGTTCCGGACCTGGGCGGAGCCGATCGACCCTGCCCGTCATGGTTCGTCATCGTCGGTAGCGCCCTTCTCATGGCCTCGCACCCTCTGCGGCTCCGTCCTCCATCCCCGCCATCATCAGGCCGATCTCGCCGACGAAAGCCTGATCCTCGGCGGCGCCCGACAGGGGCTGACGGCGACCGGTGATGCGGCCGCCGCACATGACCAGGATCAGGTCGCCCAGGGCCAGAACCTCGTCGAGTTCGACCGAGACCAGCAGGATGGCCACGCCGCGGTCGCGCAGGGCGACGAGGCGGCGATGGATGAATTCGATGGCGCCGATATCGACGCCGCGGGTCGGCTGACCGCAGAGCACGATCCTGGGATCACGCTCCATTTCGCGGGCCAGCACGATCTTCTGTTGGTTGCCGCCCGAGAAATTGGCGCTCTTCAGGCGCGGCGCCGCCGGGCGAACGTCGTAATCCGCCATCTTGCGGGCCATGTCGCCGAGCACGGCGCGGCGGCTGAGAAACGGGCCGCGGCCGAAGCGGGGCTCGCGATGGATGCCGAGGATGCCGCTTTCCGCTGCCTCGAAAGCCGTGACGAGGCCCCGGCGGTGGCGATCCTCCGGCACATGGACGAGGCCGAGGCGGCCGAGTGCGCGCGGCTCGCGTTCGGCGGGCGGCACGGCGCGGCCGTCGACCAGGATCTCCCCCCCGGCGAGCGGACGGATGCCGGCCAGGACCTCGAGCAGTTCGGACTGGCCATTGCCCGCCACGCCGGCGAGACCGGCGATCTCGCCCGCATGCAGCGTGAAAGACACGTCGTCGAGCAGCTTCAAGCCGTGCTCGTCGATCGCCGTGAGGTTACGGGCCTCGAGCCGCGGCGGCCCGGGCCGAGCGGGAGAGCGCGCCACCGTGAGGAGGACGCGTCGGCCCACCATGGCGTCGGCGAGCCTCGCCGGAGATGTGGCGGCCGTGTCGACCGTCTCGACGATCGTGCCGCGGCGCATGACCGAGACACGATCCGTCACCACCATGATCTCACGCAGCTTGTGGGTGATGAGAACCACCGTCACCCCCTGGCGCTTCAGGAGGCGCAGCATGTCGAAGAGCCCGTCGGCTTCGGCGGGAGTCAGCACGGCGGTCGGCTCGTCGAGGATCAGCACCTCGGCGCCGCGCAGCAGCGCTTTCACGATCTCGACGCGCTGCTGCATACCGACGCCGAGGGTGCCGACGAGCGCGTCGGGGTCGACCGCGAGACCGTAGTCGCGGGCGAGCTCCGCCATGCGGGCGCGGATCTTGACGGCTCCCCGCCGCAGCAGGAAACCGCCCTCGGCGCCCAGCATGACGTTGTCGAGCACGCTGAGCGTGTCCACCAGCATGAAATGCTGGTGGACCATGCCGATGCCGTGGCGGATCGAATCCTTCGACGAGGCGATGCGGACGGGCTTGCCCCGGACGAGGATATCGCCGGCATCGGCTTCGTAGAAGCCGTAGACGATCGACATCAGCGTCGATTTGCCGGCGCCGTTCTCGCCCACGATGCCGTGGATCGTTCCCGCCGCGACCGAGAGATTGACATCACGATTGGCGCGGACGGGGCCGAAGCTCTTGGCGATACCGACGAGGTCGAGGGCGGGAGCGGTCACGCGGGGCGATGCTTCGGTGAGGTGCCTAGGAGTGACGGGTCAGCTCGGGCACGAAGAATCGGCCATGTAGTCATGCACGACGAGCTTGCCCGATTCGATATCGGTCGCCGCCGCCTTGACGGCTTTCAGCATGTCCGGGGTGAGAAGGGCCTTGTTGAAGGAATCCTCGGCGAAGCCGACGCCGTTCTCCTTCAATCCCAGGACCTCGATGCCGGGCTTCCAGGTGCCGGCCTTGGAGCTCGTGAAGGCGTCGTTCACCGCCACGTCGACATGTTTCAGCATGGAGGTAAGGACATGGCCGGGGAACAGCCCGTTCTGGTCCGAATCGACGCCGATGCCGAGCTTGCCGGCATCCGCCGCCGCCCGCAGCACGCCGACCCCGGTCGCGCCCGCGGCGTGGTAGATGACGTCCGCGCCGCGATCGATCTGCGACTTGGCCAACTCGCCACCCTTCACCGGATCGGTCCAGGCCGAGGCCGTGGTGCCGGTCATGTTCTGCAGCACTTCGATCTTGGCATTGGCGTATTTGGCACCCTGCGCATAGCCGCAGGAGAATTTATGGATCAGCGGGATATCCATGCCGCCCACGAAGCCGATCTTGCCGGTTTTCGACGCCATGGCGCCCAGCATGCCGACCAGGAAGGAGCCCTCGCCTTCCTTGAAGAGGATCGACTGGACGTTGGGCTTGTCCACCACGGCATCCACGATGACGAATTGCGTCTTCGGGAATTCGGCCGAGACCTTTTCCATGGCGGAGGCCTGACTGAAGCCGATCGCCACGATGGGGTTCAGCCCGTCCTTGGCGAATTTGCGCATCGCCTGCTCACGTTGCGCGTCGTTCTGGATTTCGAAGTCACGGAACGCGATGCCGGTCTTCTGCTTGAAGGTCTCGGCGCCGTGGAAGGCGCCCTCGTTGAAGCTTTTGTCGAACTTGCCGCCCATGTCGTAGATCACGGCCGGCTTCGTATCGGCCGCGATTGCAGCGCCGGAGACCAGAAGGCTCGCGCCTGCCATAAGTGCCGCAATCCTGCCCATCGCCATGCTGAGACCCTCTCCTGCGGCGCCCCGTGCGCCCCCGACGGTTGAACATTGCACGACGCGTGCCGGCCGGGAAGCCGCAGCGTCACGGACGGGTCGACGGCCGGTCTCGGTAATGGTGCAGCACGTGGACCCGGATGGCGGACGACAGGTTCGCGGCGCCGCGCCCGCGGTCGATTTCCGTCACGAGGCCCGCCACCGCAAGACCGCGTGCCGCCGCGATGTCGCGCAATGCGGTCCAGAACGCGTCTTCGAGCGACACGCTGGTCCGATGGCCCGCGATGCTGAGCGAGCGTTTGGCGACCGCGGCCGCGCCGTCAGGAGGTCGGGTCATGGCTCGCGGGGTCGACGCGGTGGCGGTCGAGCATCGACTCGCTGCGGCTCCGCTCCTTCGATGAAGCTTCGCGGTCCGCGGCGCTGCGCCCGTGCAGCACGCGATTCTGTGCCGCGCTCTCGGCCCTGGCCTCGCGTTCGCGTCGTTTGCGAAAGCGATTGAGGTTGACGACATCCGCCATGACGCCTCTCCAACACGCCGCGATGGCTCGCGTTCATCCCACCCGAGCGGACGGGAGCCTGTCGGCTCCCGTCAGGGCTTTTTTCGGAAAGCGTCGATCGACACCACTTTGGTGTCGGCGCCCTCGGCGGCGTCGCCCTCGGCGCTCTCCTCAATCTTGGCCAAGACCGGGCGCGGCTTGTCGGACGAGCGCTTGTCACCAGATTTGGGCTTGTCGTCGACCGGCTTCCCCGCATCTCCGAGCCGCGCCGGGGCAGCGCTCTCGACCGTGGTCAGGGCCCGCACGGATTTCGGAGCTTCGGCCAGCGCCGGCTTGGAGGGTTCGCTGGAGGATCGCTGGGCCGCGTCGGCCGGCGAACCCATGTCCTTCGGGTCGAACTTCAGTCCGAAGGTGACGGAGGGGTCCTGGAACATCGTGATGGCGGCGAAGGGGACGAAGAGCCGTTCGGGCATGTTGTTGAACGACAGGCCGACCTCGAAGCCCGCCTCCGTGACCGTCAGACCCCAGAATTGGTGCTGAAGGATGACGGTCATCTCGTCCGGATAGCGGTCGCGCATGCGGCCCGACAGGCGAAGCCCGGGTGCCGCGGTCTTGAACGTGATGAAGAAGTGATGCTCTCCCTGCAAGCCGTTGCGGGCCACATCGTTCAGCACCTGGCGCACGACCCCCCGCAGAGCGTCCTGAACGAGCAGGTCGTAACGGATCAGGTCGGTCATCGTAATTCACCACTGGGCCTGCAAGACGAAG
>JAYVMK010000389.1:0-13115 GCA_043758995.1 Lichenibacterium sp.
GTATCGGGCCCGAGCGCCTCGCGGCTGATCGAGGCTGCAGGGGGATACAGCCGCATCGCCTCGTCGAGCGCCGCTCTCGTATGGACGAAGGCGTCGACCCGCGCCGGCTCCACTCGACCATCGGGCATCAGTTCGTCGACCTCGCGCTCTACGGCAGCGCGGGCGTCCGGATGCTCGGACAGCAGGAAGAGAGCCCAGGTCAGCGCATTGGACGTCGTCTCGTGCCCGGCGATCAGGAACGTGATCAGGTTGGCCTTCACGTCGTCGTCGGAGAGGCCGAGGCCCGTCTCGGGATCCCGCGCTTCGAGCAGCAACGTCAGGAGATCGCGCGGAGCCGCTGCCCCGTCCCGGGCCAAGAGGGCCTGTCGTTTCGCTAGCATGCCACTGACTTCGTCCTCGAAGAAGCGGATCAGCGGCTTGGTCTGCGCCGAGGCCAGGCGCGGCACCCAGGCGGGCATGTCCAGAATGTCGAGCGGATCGATCTTGCCGACGGCCTCGAGGTAGCGGGAGACGACGCGGGCGAACGTGTCCTCTGGTCCGTTCATGGCTTCCGAGAAGATCGTCCGGCCCAGCACCCGCAACGTCACCCGGGCCATTTCGGAGGCGATATCGATGCGGCGGCCGTCACGCAGCCCGGACCAACGCTCGGCCATTTCGTCGGCCACCTCGACCATCGCGTGTTTGAAACCCTCGACGTGACGGGGCGAGAACAGCGGCGCCAGCGCCCGGCGCTGCGCTTTCCACTCGGTCCCTTCCGCCAGCAAGAGGCCGGTTCCGAGGCCTCCGCCCAGCATGCGCCGCTGCAGACCGCCCTTGTCGTAGTTGGCGCTGTTCTCCACCAGGACATGGCGGATGACGGCGGGATCGCTCACGACGGCGACACGCCCGAGGACGCTCTGCCCGTGGACGATCGGGCGCTCGAAATGCCAGCGCGTCCAGGTCGCCACGGGATTGTCGCGCAGGCCCTTGAGCAGTGCGAGGGTTCCCGGCGGGGTCTCCAGCGGCAGCGGCGCCGGTGCGCGACGGCCGAGCGTCCCGAGATCGATGCGGCGGGACGGCGCGGAAGAGTCGAGAGTTGGCATCAACGAGGGTTCCGCGCGAGGTGACACGAACCCAAGATGGGCTGCAGCGCCTGGGCCGGCAACCGGGACACGATGACCCCGGGCCGGTGCGCGACGCCTTTGCCGTCGCAGGCTAGTGCAGGCCGAGCATCAGATCGAGGTTCTGCACCGCGGCCCCCGATGCGCCCTTGCCGAGATTGTCGAGCGTCGCGATGAGCACGGCTTGGCGCCGCTGCTCACTGCCGGCCACGCGCAACTGCATGGTGTTGGTGCCGTTGCAGACCTCGGGGTCGACCTTGCCCTGCCCCGACACGAGCTTCACGAAACGACCGCCGGCATAGTGCCGCGACAGCGCGTCTTCGAGGTCCGCCAGCTTGGGCCGACTCGGCAGCGCATCGAGATGAAGTGGAACGCTGACCGCCATGCCCTGTCGGAAATTGCCGACCGAAGGGACGAAGATCGGTCGCGCCGAGAGGCCGCTGTACGTCTGGATCTCGGGGACGTGCTTGTGTTCCATGTCGAGCCCGTAGAGCTCGAAGGACGGGGCTCTGCCGGCCTCGTGCTCCTCGATCAGGGACTTGCCGCCGCCGCTGTAGCCGCTGACGGCATTGACGGTGAGCGGCATGTCGGCGGGGATCAGGCCCGCCGCCACGAGCGGGTGTAGCAGCGCGATCGCGCCCGTGGGGTAGCAGCCGGGATTGCTGACACGACGGGCGCCCTGGATCCGCTCTGCCTGCCCGGCGTCGAGCTCCGCGAAGCCATAGGCCCAGTCCGGCGCCACCCGATAGGCGGTCGAGGCGTCGAGGATCTTCGGCGCGGCCAAACCGAGCTCATCGGCGATCCGCACGGTCTCGCGCGAGGCGGCGTCGGGCAGGCACAGGATGACGAGGTCGACCTCCCGCATCAGTTCCGCCTTCGCGGCCGGATCCTTGCGACGCTCGGGATCGATCGAGCGCAGTTCGACGCCGGTGTGACGCGCCAGGCGATCGCGGATGCCGAGCCCTGTCGTTCCGGCCTCGCCGTCGATGAAGATCTTCGCCATGTCGCGCCTCGCTGATGCGGTTCGAGGAGGATGAGTCCCACAGGACTGTGACAGATTCGCCGGGCCACCGCGCTTGCAGCTTCGCGCGACCCATTCGCTGAAACGAAAAAGGGCCGGGACCGCCTTGGCGATTCCGACCCGATCGTGCTGTGCCGAGAGATCCCGGAGCCGATGCGCTCCGGCTCCGTCGTCGAACGCTGAAATCAGCGCTTCGAGAACTGGAAGGACCGGCGGGCCTTCTTGTGGCCGTACTTCTTACGCTCGACCACGCGGCTGTCGCGGGTCAGGAAGCCTTCGCGCTTCAGCGGAGCGCGGAGCTCCGGCTCGAAATAGGTCAGAGCCTTTGAGAGGCCGTGGCGCACCGCGCCGGCCTGGCCCGAAAGCCCGCCGCCCGCCACCGTGATGGTGAGGTCGTACTGGTTGGCGCGGCTCACGATGCCGAGCGGCTGCTGCACGATCATGCGGAGCACCGGACGGGCGAAATAGACGTCGAAGGCGCGGCCGTTGACGGAGATCTTGCCCGAGCCGGGCTTGATCCAAACACGGGCCACGGCGTCCTTGCGCTTACCGGTCGCGTAGGCGCGGCCCTGGGCGTCGAGCTTCTGCACATAGACCGGAGCATCGGGCTGAATCGACGCGTTGACGTTGGCGAGGTCCTGCAGGGACGAGAGCGTCTCGGCCATCAGTTGCTCCTGGAGTTCTTGGAGTTGAGGGCAGCGACGTCGAGCGTCACGGGCGATTGGGCAACGTGGGGATGCTCGGCGCCCTTGTAGACGCGGAGGTTGCCGAGTTGCTTGCGGCCGAGCGGGCCACGGGGAAGCATACGTTCCACGGCCTTCTCGACGATGCGCTCCGGGAAGCGCCCGTCCAGGATGAACTTGGCGGTGCGTTCCTTGATGCCACCCGGATAACCGGTGTGGTGGTAATATACCTTCTGTTCTTTCTTGCGGCCCGTGAAGACGACCTTGTCCGCATTGACCACGACGATGTTATCGCCATCGTCCATGTGCGGTGTGAAGGTGGGCTTGTGCTTGCCGCGAAGGCGCAGCGCGATGACGGACGCGAGACGTCCGACGACGAGGCCAGTAGCGTCGATCACGACCCACTGCTTCTCGATCTCGGCCGTCTTGGTCGAATGAGTCTTGCCAAACATGAGGTTTCGAGTTCCGTAACAGGCAAAGCGGCCCCGCTCGGGAAGCCGCTGCTGATGGGTCTTCTACGGCCGGCTGTTCTACGGGTCAATGCGCGTGGGGCAAAATCGGCAGAAAAACATGAGCTTGTGTCTGGTGGTAAGATGATACCGCAGGTTCGAAGGATCTGGAGGGAGCATGCTGCACGACGCCTACCCGGACGCGTTGATCGTCTCCATCCTGGCCAGCGTGAAGACGATCGCGCTCGTCGGCGCTTCCGCTCATCCGACCCGCCCATCCTTCGCCGTCCTCGGCTTCCTCGTCGCCCAGGGTTACCGCGTCTTCCCCGTCAACCCGGGTCTCGCGGGCGGCACGATCCAGGGCTTGACCGTCTATGGATGCCTCGGCGACATCGTGGAACCGGTCGACATGATCGACGTCTTCCGCAATTCGGAGGCTGCCGGCGGCGTGGTCGACGAAGCCCTGGCGCTCGACCCCAAGCCGAAGGTCATCTGGATGCAACTCGGGGTCTGTCACGAGGTCGCGGCGGCGCGGGCCGAAGCGCAGGGGCTCACCGTCATCATGAACCGCTGTCCCAAGATCGAGATCGCCAAGCTATCTGGCGTGGTCGGCTGAGGAAAGCCAGAGGCCCTCGGCTGCCTCCGTCGATCCCCACCGAGGCCGTGTCGGCAAGCTGAACCCGCCTCTGGCGCCGCCTACCCTGACGCTGTCATTCGTGCTCCAATCGCCGTCAAAGACAAAGGATTGGAGGACCGCACCATGACCCACGACGCCCTGAACCAGCACGTGCCCGGATTCGCCACCCTGGCGGTCCATGCCGGCGCCCAGCCCGATCCCTCAACGGGCGCGCGAGCCACGCCGATTTATCAGACCTCGTCCTTCGTCTTCGATGACGTCGATCACGCGGCGGCCCTGTTCGGGCTACAGGTCTTCGGCAATATCTACTCGCGCATCACCAACCCGACCTGCGCGGTTCTCGAGGAGCGCGTCGCGGCGCTCGAAGGCGGGACGGCGGCGTTGGCCGTCGCGTCCGGCCATGCGGCCCAGCAGGTTGTGTTCCACACGCTGATGCAGCCTGGCGACGAGTTTATTGCCTCGTCGAAGCTCTACGGCGGCTCGATCAATCAGTTCAACCATGCCTTCAGGCGTTTCGGCTGGCAGGTGAAATGGGCCGACCCGGCTGACCCCGCAGCTTTCGCGGCACTCGTCACCGAGAAGACCCGGGCTATCTTCATCGAGTCCCTGGCCAATCCCGGCGGCATCGTCACCGACATCGCCGCCATCGCGGCGGTCGCCAAGCAGGCCCGCGTGCCCTTGATCGTCGACAACACTCTGGCGTCGCCCTACCTCATCCGCCCGTTCGAGCATGGCGCCGACATCGTGGTCCATTCGGCCACGAAATTCCTCTGCGGCCACGGCAATTCGATCGGCGGCGTGATCGTCGACGGGGGCAGCTTCGACTGGATGGCGGACGACCGTTTTCCGAGCCTGTCGCAACCACGTCCGGATTACAACGGCATGGTGCTCGGCGAGACCTTCGGCAACTTCGCTTTTGCGATCGCCTGCCGCGTCCTCGGGCTGCGCGATCTTGGGCCCTCGCTGTCGCCCTTCAACGCCTTCCTGATCCTCACCGGTATCGAGACGCTGCCGCTGCGCATGCGCCGCCATTGCGACAATGCGCTCGAAGTCGCCACCTTCCTGTCGCACCACCCCGCCGTATCGCGGGTCAGCTACGCGGGCCTGCCCGAGGATCCCTGTCATGCGCTGGCGCAGCGTTATTGCCCCAAGGGAGCCGGCGCGGTCTTCACCTTCGGGCTCAAGGGTGGCTATGACGCCGGCGTCGCCCTGGTCGGGCGGTTGAAGCTCTTCAGCCATCTCGCCAATGTGGGCGACACGCGCTCGCTAGTGATCCACCCCGCATCAACGACGCATCGGCAGTTGACCGACGATCAGCGTGTCACGGCAGGCGCGGGTCCCGACACCGTCCGTCTCTCGATCGGCATCGAGGATGCGGCCGACCTCATCGCCGACCTCGACCAAGCCCTGGCACCCTGATCGCAGGATCAGGCCGGAACGACACGCAACACCGACTCGCTCAGGCGCCGCCGGTGCGCGACCGCAATGGCGAGCACAACCATGGCGACAGCCTGATGCAAGAGCGCGGCCCAGAGCGGAACGACCAGCAGCAGCGTCGTGATGCCGATCGCCGCCTGGAGCAGGACGGCGACGACCAGCAGCGCGGCGCGACGTGCAGCCGCTGAGCCGGGAGTCTTGCTCCAGGCCTGGGCCGCATGGAACAGGGCGACGATCAGGACACCATAGGCGACGGTCCGATGGTCGAACTGAACGGTCGTCACATTCTCGAACAGGTTGGACCACAGCGGCGACTGGCGGGCGAGATCGGCCAGCGGCGGCACCCAATGTCCATCCATCAGCGGCCAGCTGTTATAGGCGAGGCCGGCGTGCAGCCCGGCCACGAAAGCGCCGAGCCCGATCTGAAGCAGCACCATGGCGACGAGCAACGTCGCGACGGGCCGCAGCCGATCGAAAACCGGGGCGCGCGACACCGACCGAATCCGGCGCAGTCCCTCGGCGATCCAGATGGTCCAGACCAGGGTCAGCGACGCCGTGACGAGGTGCAGCGCCAGGAAATATTGCGAGACTTCGGTGCGAGCGCTCAGGCCCGACTTGACCATGAACCAGCCGATCACGCCTTGCAGGCCACCCAGCGCCAGCAAACCCAGGAGACGAGGCTTCAGCGCCGGCGTGAGCCGCCCGGTGAGCCAGAAACCGACAAGGGGAATGGCTACGAGGCTGCCGATGATCCGCCCGAGCAGCCGGTGCGCCCATTCCCAGTAGAAGATCGTCTTGAAGCCAGCGAGCGTCATGTCGGCGTTGAGCTCGGTGAACTGCGGGATCTGCTTGTATTTGTCGAACTCGGCCTGCCACGCGGCAGCGTCCAGTGGCGGCAGCACGCCCATCACCGGCTTCCATTCCGTGATCGACAGGCCGGACTGAGTGAGGCGCGTGGCGCCGCCGACCACCACCATGGCGAAGATGCAGGTCGCCACCACCCAGAGCCAGGCTCGGACGAGGCCGAACGATGCTGCGCGCTCCGACGCCTGCGTGGTGGCGCTCGCGTGAACCAGAGGGAGCGCGGGACGAACATGCTGGATCGACATGGGACGGCTTACACCTGATGAGCGTTCCGCGGATCTGGCGATCCGACCAGCCCTGAACCCGCAGTCGCAGCGCTTCAGAGCCAACGCCCAGATAAGGCAGGACGAGCTCGGTGGGAATTGGACCGATGGTCCGGGGTCAGCCCCAGGGTCTCGCAACATGATGCGAGGCATCGGTGATCGAAGCAGAACCAAGGGCGACGATGACGGCGCTGCGGATCGAAGTGCTCGAAGCGTTCCGGTTCATCGCCGTGGCGGAGGGACAGCACCTCCCTCGGACTCGAGTTCGTCGGCGTGCAGGCGAACGGGACCTCTGCGCTGGATGCCGGGCTTCGGACGGGCGATGCTGGTCACCCTCCTCTTCTCTTCCGGTCCTTCACGCACCGAGGCAATGCTGCTAACGGGGCTCAAGACAGCAGGCACCGGGTCGTCAGCACGCGGTTCGGCGAAGGCACCTGGACCGCAAGGAACCGCACATGAGCCGACGCGTCCGCAAATTCATCGGTGCCGGTGCCATGTTGCTGTTCGTCATGGTCTACGCGGTTTGCGCCATGGTGACGGCCGAGGCCGAGGCCATTCGTACGGCATCCGGACCGGTCCAGGCCGTGATCTACGCCGTGCTCGGCCTGGCCTGGATTCTGCCCTTGATGCCGCTCATCGCCTGGATGGAAAGGCCCGACCGCGAGCCGGGGCTTTGACGAACCTCACGCCACGTTGAGCTTGCGGCCGCGGTTCCACAGCGCGAAGGCGGTGCCCGACAGCAGCACTTCGAGGTGCCGCAGATTCTGCCACGCGCCATTGACCGACACTCGCGGCAGAGCGGTCAGATGCGCGGCATGGTCGGAGTGGATCAGTCCCGGGCGCGTGGTGACGGCGCTGGCGTAGCCGAAAGCCGCAGAGGCGGCGAATTCACGAGGGCCAGCGGAGCCGGGGTCGCCGACCGGATAGGCGAGATGATCCACGGGTCGGCCGAGCCGCTCTTCCAACTGGCTCTTCGCCGCGCCGAGCTCGGTCCGCATCTCGGCAGCATCGAGCCGCGCCAGCCGCGGATGCGTCAGCGTATGGGCCCCGATGGTCGCGAGCGGGTGACGCGCCAGGGCTTCGATCTCGTCCCAATCCATGCAGAGCGCCTCGACCAGGCCTCGCGCATCGACCCCCTGCCCGGCTGCCAACTGGCCCACCACCGACAGCAACCGCTCTTCCGACCCGTCGCGGAGCTTCCAGTACACCGCTTTGAAGGCCGCCGATTTCTCGGCCGCCGTGCCGGTCGGCAGGGACAGAACCTCGTCGTCGATGCGCAGCTCGAGCCGGTTCGCACGCCGGATCGCCTCCTCGAGCTCCACCCACCAGAGCCGCGCAGTGCGCTCCGCGAAACCAGTCGTGACATAATTGATGAAGGGCGCGCCGTGCCGCTCCAGGACCGGAAGCGCATGAACGAGGTTGTCCCGGAGACCGTCGTCGAAGGTCAGAACCGCGAAAGGGGGCGCCTGGGGATCGCCACCGGCCCGGATCTCCGCGACCGCGTCGTCGAGCGTGACGATGCGATAGCCGAGCAGCCTCAGGCGGGTCAGCGCCGCATCGAGGAAGGCGGGAGTGATCTCCAGCATGCCGTTGGGCGCAAAGCCGCCCTGGCGCGGCGGCCTGACGTGATGGAACATCAGCACGGCACCGAGGCCACGCAGGCGAGGCGCCGCAAATCGGTGTAGGCCCGTGGCGCCGAGGGCGGCAAATCCCGCTCCGATGATTCGATCACGCATGGCCGCCCCTGCAGTCCGTTTACCCCAACCCAGCATAGACGGGAGCGCTTGCGGCTTTCTTGATACACTGGGCAAACGGAGACCGACGTCGGGAGCCGATGGAGTGCCGGGCCCCATGTCAGATGCCGCGACCTGCGCCGGCGCGCCGTGCCGTGAGTTTGCGAAGACTGGCCCGGACCGCACGCTTGCGTCGCCCGGCCGGTCCTTCGCCTCCGTTTCGGTCCACGCGGATCCCGAGGCGGCGCTGCCTGTTTGGCGCGAATTGGCCGCTGTTTCGGCGATGACGCCCTATCAGGCCCCCGCCTGGGTCCTGCCCTGGGTGGAGACGGTGGGAGACTCCCTCGGCACCGTCCCTTTCATCGTGGTGGCGCGCGACGAAACCGGTCGCCCCGTCGCCCTGCTGCCACTCGGCGTGCAGCGCCAGGGCGCCCTCCGCGTGGCGAGCTTTCTCGGCGCCAAGGACAGCAATTTCAACATGGGCCTTTTCAGGCCGGGTATCGATTGGTCTCCGGACAGTCTCCGCGCGCTTTTGCGTGGCGCCGCGTCGGCGAGCGGCAAGCCGATCGACCTGTTCGCCTTTCGCAATCAGCCACGGGTCTGGCAAGGCCACGTCAATCCGATGCTGGCCCTTGCGGGACAGCCGAGCCCGAGCTTCGCCTACAAGGCGGATCTCATGCCCGACGCCGAAGCCTTCTTGAAAGCGCATCTCTCGCGGGACACCCGCAAGAAGCTTCGCCAGAAGATGAACCGCTTGCGTGCGCTCGGGCCGGTGTCCGTCGTGGAAGCGCAAAGCCCGCAGGACCGCAAAGACATCCTCGACGCCTTCGTGGCGCAACGCTCCGAGCGCAACCGCGCCGCCGGAATCGCCGCCGACGAGTTGCCGGCTCTGCGGCGCTTTCTCGATCTCACGGTGGGAGAGAATGGTCCGGTGACGTTCCTGGGCCTGCGCTGCGGCACACGCATCGTGGCGACACTGGGCGGCCTGCGCCACAATGGCCGGTTCTCGGGGATGCTGACGTCATTCACGGCGGATGCCGACGTCGCTCGGACCAGCCCCGGCGAACTGCTGCTCGCGGAGGCCATGACCCAGCACGGCACTGCGGGTTTCGCTACCTTCGATCTCGGGATCGGTGAGGCCCGCTACAAGGAAACCTACTGCCCCCAGACCGAGGAGCTGTTCGACAGTCTCGTCGCCCTGACGCCGCGCGGCCACATCATCGCCCGCGGTGAGCGGCTTCGCCTCAACCTGAAACGCGCCATCAAACAGTCGCGCTGGGCCTGGCCTCTGGTCCAGCGTCTCCGTCGCATCCGCGCCGCCGCCAAGTCGGCCAGAGCGTCAGGCGGCTTCGCGAACGAGCCGACGGGGCTCCAGGACTGACGCCGGGACGAAGTGAACGGAGGCCGGTCCGCCCATGGTCGCCAGCGCCGCACGAGCCGCATCAATATCCATCGTCTCGCGCGCACCACCGGCTACCAGCACGACGACGTTGGCGCTCGGCGCCAGCATCCGGGTGATCGGGTTGGTCGGCTCCGGCGCATGGAGCACGAGGTAGTCGTAGGTCTCGCCCAAGGCATCGAGAACGAGACCGACCGAGTCGAGCGCCTCAGAATCGATTGGTGCGGCTCCGACCGGCACGACGTGAAGCCGGGACTGGCTATCCCGATGGATGATTTCGGCGAAGCTGGCCTGACCCGCCAGGAGTTCGCCCAAGCCCAGAGGCTCGGCATCGCCGGGGCCATAGCTGTCAAGGGCGAGATTGCGCGACTCGACGGCCGGACTGTGGCGGTTGAAGTCGACCAGAATGGTGCGACCCTCGCCCGAAAGGCGACGTGCCAGTCCGATGACGGCCAGAGGGGCCTCGGCGCGTTCCGAGGGGGGCACCACAAGGGCGCGCGCCGCATGGTTTTGCACGCGGCAGCTCCGCAGCGCATCGAGCACCGCAAGCAGGCTCGCCTCTCCCTCGGCCACGACGGCCGCATCGGACAAAGGCGCAGCCACGACGGGGATCGGAGGTGCGGCGGGAGCCGCGACGACCGGCACGGGATCGGCAATCACCGTCGCTGAGGCGGCAGCCGGAAAGGCGCGGCCGGAGAGAAGCTCGCGCGCCACCATCAAGCCCAGCGATAGGACCAGTCCCGCGATGGTGACGATAGCGATGATCGGCACCTTCTTGGGAAAAGACGGCAGTTGCGGCGCCACGGCACGCGAGATGATGCGCGCATCGGCGGGTGTCGAGGCGGCATTCTCGCGAGCGACGGCCTCCTGGTACTTCAGCGTGTTGAATTCGAGCTGGTCCTTCAGCAGCCGCGCCTGGGTTTCGAGCGTGTTGAGATGGACTTGGTCGACGCCGGCGCTGCCAACGGTCTTCTTCTGGGCGTCGAGCGCCGCCACGAGGTTCTCGACGCGACCGGCCGCGATGTGGCCGTCGTTCTCGAGCGTGCGGGCCATCTTCTCACCGGCCGTGCGGAGCTGCGCATCGACGTCGGCGAGTTGGGCCGTCAGCTCCTGCATATGCGGATGACCCGGCAGCAGGGTCCGGCTCTGAAGAGCGATCTCCGCCCTCAGTGTGGAGCGCTGCTCGGAAATGCGGCGGATAAACTCGTTGTTGGCGACGTCCGGGATTTCACCCACGCGGTTCTGCGCGATCATCTGCTTGATGATCTTCGCCTTGGCCTGCGCATCGGCCTGCGAGGTGCGGGCCTGGGCCAGCTGGGTGTTGAGGTCGCCGAGTTGCTGGGTATTGATATTGTTATTGTTGGAGCCCTGCAGCAGGCCCGACTCGGTCCGGTAGGCGTCGGCACGGGCTTCGGCATCCGCCACGCGACCTCGCAGGTCGGTGACCAGGGACGCCAGCGAGCCGGCCGCCTGGCTGGCGCTGTCGCGCTTCGCCGCCGACTGCGCCTCAATGCAGAGGTCGGCGATCGTATTGGCGGCCCTGGCGGCGAGATCGGGATCCGAGGCGGTGAACTCGATGGCGATGACCCGCGACTTCGGCACCGAATAGACGGTCAGCTTCTCGAAATAGCTGCTGAGGATGCGGTCCTCTGGCGTGGTGGCGATCGGGTCTCGCTGCCAACCGAGCAGAACGAGCAAGCGCGACACGGGGTCGAGGCCTCGCGCCATGGGATCGAACTCGGGGTTGCCCTTGAGGTCGAGGCGACGGATGGCGGAGCGGGCGATATCGCGCGACTGGATGAGCTGGATCTGGCTCTGCACCGCCTCGTCGTCGGGCAGCGTGGTGGTGAGTGGGTCGGTGCGGTCGGGACGGGTGAAATAGTTCTCGCCGTTCTCGACCAGGACCTGAGACTGCGCTGTGTAGCGCGGCTGCACGAGCGACACGAACAAGAGTGCGCCGATGAAGCAGGCCAGTGTCGGAGCGATGATCCACCAGCGCCGCGCCGAAACGGTGCGGCCGAGCGTCCCGAGGTCAAGCTCGCGACCCGCGGCGGTCCGGCCCGTCCGTTCGTAGTCCATTTCGCTCCGCATCGACATCGCCGACCCTCGATCACCTGCGGGGCCCTGCCCGATCCCCGACGCCGGAGAACCGGAGCGGAATCACAGACCCGTCCGATCGAGTTAAACGAAACAGAGTTCACAGAGCCTTAAACCGCGAGCAAAAGTCTTAAGTACCGGCTGCGGTCGCTGCTTCGAGAACGTGTCTCGCGGCTTCGCGGCTCGGCGTTGATCCGGACGCGATCTGCATGAGACGATCGAGCCGGGCGAAAGCGGCGAGTTGCGCCGCACGGGCCGGCGTGTCGCCGAGCAGCGGCACGAGGGCGGCGGCGAGAGCCTCCGGCGACGAGGCTTCCTGAAGGTACTCAGGAATGGCGTTCTCACCCAAGATGAGGTTCGGCAGAACGATCGAGGGCACTTTCACGACGAAGCGGAGCCAGGTCTCGAAGGGCGACACGCGATAGGCGACGACCATCGGCACGCCGGAGAGGGCCAGTTCCAACGTCACGGTGCCGGAGGCGGCGAGTGCTGCACGCGCCGTCCGAAAGACGGCGAGCTTGGCCGCTTCGCCCGTCACCACCTGCGGCTTCACCCGCCAAGTCGCCACACGATCCCGGATGTCGTCGGCAAGGTCGGCGACCGCCGGAAGAACGACCTCGAGGCCCGGCACTTGGTCGGCAACGCGGGCGACGGCCTCCCCGAACACGCCGGTCAGGCGCCGGATTTCAGAACGCCGCGATCCGGGCAGAACCAACAGCGTCGGCCGTTCCCGCAAAGGAGCTTCCTCGACGCCCGGGCGCAGCCCGTCGAGGCGCTCGATCAGCGGGTGCCCGACATAGCTGCACGGTGGCCCCCCCAATCGCCTGTGGGCCTCAGGCTCGAAGGGAAGCAGGGCCAGCAGCCTGTCGACATAGGCCCGCATCGCCGGTGCGCGGCCGGGCCGCCAGGCCCAGACGGTCGGGCTGACATAGTCGACGATCGGAATGTCGGGCGCCAGGGCGCGTACGCGCTTCGCCACGCGATGCGTGAAATCAGGACTGTCGATGATGACGAGGACATCCGGGCGAGAAGCCACCGCGGCGTCGGCGGTCTGGCGGATGCGTCGCAGAAGGTCCGGGAGCCGCGCCAGAACGGGAACGAAGCCCATGACGGCAATGTCGGATTGGGGAAACAAGGGCGCCAGACCCTCGCGGATCATCTCGTCGCCGCCGACCCCTGCGATTTCGAGCAAGGTCACGCGCTCGCGCAGGGCACGGATCAGGCCGGCGCCGAGGTGGTCCCCCGAATGCTCGCCCGCGACCAGGAAGACGCGCAGCCGCTGCGGCGCGCCGACCACCGTCACGGAAGATCGCGACCGTCGCGCGGGACGCAAATCGCTCTCTCGCCGCCATCCCGGAGGAAGGCCAGGATCTCGTCGACCTGCCCGTGCCCGCCGAACTCGGCCGCGACCGCACCGGTGCGGTCGCTGAGC